>JBBRHU010000231.1:0-5779 GCA_038222255.1 Fimbriimonadales bacterium
GATGGTTTGAGGGTGATCGTTTGTGCCATTTTCTTGTCGCTCCTCCTCCCCCTCGCAGCCTTTCCATTTTCAGGATGGGCATCGTTGACCTGGGTGTCCGGGATTGGGTTTGAGAGTATTGACGTAGATAGATGACAAGCGGCACACGTGGATCGTTCCCAAACCCGGTAGGGCCTAGGACCAATTTGCGTTAATCCTTCAATTCTGCCTTACGATCATGCTTCAAACCCCGCTTGTTCAGACCTCGGCCATGAGTTCCGGCCTGATTCGCTGGGTAAGGGACGTTGCCCTTCATTGCGAACCAAAGTGATCGGTTCATCATGTCGTCCGCTTTCTCTGATGGAAAGTCTGGGGTGCGCAATCCAAGCTTCTGGATTTCAAGCGCATAACGTTTGGCTACCCCTTTCAACGCCGCGATCGGTTTGTTCATTGCAGTTCTGTCAACTTCCGGATCAATTACCTGGAAGGGTGTCAAATCAGCTCGATTTGAGAAGCAGTCGGTCATGAGCGGAGCGATCGCTACCTTTTGATTTGGGGCGGGAATGCCAAAGATTCGGCAGATCGTGTGTAGCACAGAGTTCTGGTTATAGAACTTCTTGACGGTTTTCGTTCCGCGACTGTAGGGGCTCGCGACGAGGCAGAGTGAGCGATTACCATCGACGTGGTCAAAGCCCGCCTGGGGGTCATCTTCGTTTGCAAAGACGACCGTGTCTTTCCAGAAGGAAGATTTGCTTAGCCGCTCTACAATTCGACCGAGCGCAAGGTCGTTGTCAGCGAGATAAGAAGCTGCGCTTGGATAGCCAGGATGAAGGCCAGCCGTGTGGTCTTGCGGCAGGTAGATGATCGTGAGGTGGGGCATTACGCCGTCTTTCTCCCACTGATCGAACTCGGTCATGAATCTGTCGGCGCGTAAAGTGTCCGGAATCGCCATGTTCCAACCGGGGAAGTTGCGGCTAGAGTGTTTTCGAAGGCGGTCGATGTCTAGCTTCTGTTCAAAGACGGTCTCCTTGAAGGCCGACGCATTTCTCCAGGTCTCGGTCATCTTGAATCCCTTCGGCACTTCCGCTACGTCGAGTTCGCCGAAGTTGTAAAACGAAAGACCCTTGCCCAGGATCCAGTCCCAAATTAATCCAGAGCTGGAGAAGGTGAGCGGGTCGGTTCCGTAATCGTAGGCTCGGTTCCAACTCCCGAATTGACGCTCAAGATAGGGGGTCACGTTGCCCTCGATGGCCCAAGAGTGGCCGTCGGCAGAGCACACACCGTTGCAATAGTAGTTGTCGAGCAACCCAAACTGCCTTGCAAGTGCATGATGATTTGGCGTGATCTTTTCGGGGAAGACGCACAGCTTAGGATCGCCGTCGCCCTCCTTCATGTCCCCGAATACTTGGTCGTAAGTCCGATTTTCCTTGATGATGTAGACGACGTGCTTCAACACACTCGGCTCACCGAACCTCGCGGGAACGGGAACCGGAGCTTTACCAGGCAGCGCCGGGAGATTGACTTCGGTCAATAGCTTGGCGAGCGCGGAAACGGGAGCCTTCCAGTGTTGCCACTTTGCTTCTTGAAGCGAAACGCGTTGGAGGGAACCCGTCAAGTCCCAACTCGTCTTGCCTTGCGCCACGGGACGGCGCGTCACGGTAGATCCGACGCCCTTTTGGTTCGGAATCCAGATCGTTCCGGCCTTCTCGACGATGCCTCCAGGGAACCATCCGGTCGGAATATGTCCCTGAAACTTGAGTGTCGCGCGGTCGTAGACCGCGACCAGGTTGTTGCCCGATAGAGAGACAAAGAGTTGCTTGCCACTGGAATCGAGAGTCACTCCATTGGGCATCGAACCAAACATTAGTTTTGCGTCCGGCTTAACGTTGAGGGTAGTGGAGACAAATCTGAGTTTGGAGTCAATGACGCTGACGGTGTCCGAGTTCGAGTTCGCGACGTAGATGGTGGATCGAGAAGAATCAATCGAGATCACGGTCGGCTGGAGTCCGACGGCGAGGTCTCCTCTCCAGATTCCGTTGTCGACGTCAACGACAGAAACTACGCCATTCGCAACGACTCCACGCTCGTCAACTTCGGCCGCGCTTCCGGCGGAGAGAGCGGTCTTCTTGCCGGGGCGAGGACGAGGGCCACCTAAGCAAGTTGCCCAGGCTTGTCCGGTAGCTTTATCAAAAACCACATCGTAGGGAGCGATGCCCGTTGCGATCCGGCGGACGGTTCTTTTGGCCGCGATGTCGACAATTCCGACAAGATTAAGGTTTGTGAGGCACACAACAAATCGGTTTGAATCGATGCGGGCAAAGCCTGAAGGTCGAGATCCTTTCGGCAGATCGATGCTCGCTTCGGCAACAATCTTGCCCTCCTTCCACCCAAACTTCTGGAGCTTATCGTCGTTTGAAGAGATCCAAACACTATCTCCGTCGGTGTGAAGGCCGGTGAATGTGCCACCTCCCTTGACGGCGAGGATTCCCAATTCTTTGAGCGACTGGGAGTCAAACACTCGGAGTCCACCCATCGTTCGCACCCAGAGTTTCGAGCCGTCTTTGGAGAGCACGAGGTCGCGGGGCCGGTCTTGAAAGACGACAACCTGTCCAGCCGGCGCCAGCTCTTCATAATTCACGTTTCGCTGAGAGTTCACGACTTGCGGCTTTTGCAGCGCCGCGACTCCAGAACCGATGAGGATTGACGCTAAGACGACCTTATGCACCGAACTGGTTTACCCAACTTCACCAGCTTTTAACCTCATGGTCACAACTACTAGGCAGAGCCGTCACTACCTGCTGGAATGACGGACTCCACGCTCACTGAGAGAGGGTAGCGAATGCTAATGCGCTACTCTTCGACAGCCCGTGGTATTCAAAGAGCCGCACAAAATTGTCTGATCACATCCGAGCGGTTGCAGCATGGTCTGTATGTTTGCGCTCACTCTCCGAGAAGATGGCGGTCGCCGCAATGGATGCGACGAACATAGATATCCGGGCGAGCTATCACAACTTCTTCTGAAGTTCCAGACCCAGACCGACGAGTCTCGCAATGAGAATTTCCTCCGAGCTGCGTAAGGGCACGGCAAAGAGAAACGCCCCAACCGACTCCTTTGGAGCTTGGTTGCAGCGGTTAGCTTTTGCCCGGGTGATTCCTTCGGCGATTTTCCGAAGCAGCATCGACGCAGAAGAATGATAATCATCACATGAGTGAGTGGTTGAGCGAAGCCGAGAAGTTCCAAGCACACTGGACGAAAGATGCTTCGTTCAACGGCAAATTCGTTGTGGGTGTGCATTCCACTGGAATCTACTGCCTCCCATCCTGCAAAGCACGAACGCCGAAACCTGAGAACGTGAAGTTCTATGAATCGTTTGCAGACGCAAGATCAGCGGGCTTGCGGGCTTGTAAGCGATGTCGTCCCGAGGAATTCGAGAGAGGACAAAACCCTGATCTCGAGCACCTTGAGCTTGAGCTTTCCGAGATGTCGAACGGCACGAAGCCCCTTTGTACGGTCAAGGAGCTTGCGGCTGAGCTAGGTTGGGGAACCTCGAAAGTCCAGGACCTCGTTCGCGAGCACTTCCAGGTCTCCCCCCAGGACCTGCTTGCCGAAATCAGCATGAGCCGGGCTCGCGCCTTACTCCCGATCTCTTCAGTATCAGAAGTCGCGGCGGAGCTTGGCTACGAGTCGCCCGCGTCGTTTTCCGATCGATTCGCCCAACTGACCGGATTCCTGCCATCACACTATTCCAAGGTGATCGGGGGATGTGCAGTTCCTATCCAAGTTCCGGCGGGGTTTAGGGTCGATCTCCTCAGGCAACGGCTCGAGCGAGACGCGGACGGTGTACTCAGCCGATTCGATGGAGAGCAATATCAGTTCGCGCTTCAGACAGGTGGGGAAGTCCTTTTGGTTCATCTGAACCTCGGTCACCACCTCACGGTCTGTGTCGAGGGTGCCGCCGTCCATCCAGGGCTAGACGCAATCTCTCGACTGCTGGGATTGGCGCAGGATATCGAGGGATTCTCACGTCGGTGCCGTCAACTCGCTGTCTCGAGATTGACGGAGTCCAGGGAGGGTGCGCGAATTCCACTGACCGCAACCGTCTTTGATTCAGTCCTCTGGGCGATCATTGGTCAACAGATGAACTTAGCTTTCACTCGCCGGGTCCTCGCCCGACTCGCCGGAGCGTTGTCAGAAAAGACCGAATCTGGTCTCGTCCCGCTGCCGCTTCCAGCTCAAATTGTCACTCTTTCGGTCGAAGATCTGCTTGCGATGCAGTTCTCAAAGGCAAAGGCCGATTGTCTCTTACGAATTTGTTCGACGTATGAACTGCTCGGCCTCGAATCTCCCTCGGTTGCCTTGAGTCGCAAACTGGAGCGATTGATGGCAGTGAAGGGAATTGGAGTCTGGACGACGAACTATGTTGCTCTGCGTGGGCTTGGCGCGATGGATGCTGCTCCGATTGGTGACACCGGGCTCGTTGCAGGACTTCGAACTTTGTACGAGCTGCCTTCGAAACCGGACCAAGATGAACAACGTCGACTCATGGAGCCCTTCCGACCGTTCCGCAGCCTCGCTACCTATCACCTCTGGAGCCTGAAACCATGAATGCCTACGACACCTTTGACTCACCATTCGGGCCAGTGAGCGCCCTCGTAGATTCTGAGGGTCGACTGATGGTGCTGACTTCAAGTGCGAGACCTTTTGACAGGGGCCTTCACTTGCCAGATAAAGTGGCTCATGTTCGAAAAGAACTGCAGGAGTATTTTGCTGGAGACCGGAAAGCTTTCACGCTTGAACTCGCCCCAGAAGGGACGGAATTTCAGCACCGGGTTTGGGCTGAGCTCGTCAAGATTCCCTTCGGACAGACGACCACTTACGGCTATCTTGCTGAGAAACTCGGACTGAAACATGGAGCGAGGGCGGTTGGACGCGCGAACGCGACCAACCCCATCTGGATCGTCGTCCCCTGTCACCGAGTGATTGGCGCCTCTGGGGAGTTGACCGGTTACGCCGGAGGAATCTCAATGAAGCAAAAGCTTCTCGCCCTCGAATCGAATCAGAGCGGGCTATTTGAGTAGCGACTATGCTCGGAAGCGACTGTTCATAGCCTCGAACAGCTTTGCTCTCTCCTCGGCTCCGCCGACTCTGCCCGCTTCAGAAAATTGATATCCAAACTCGAGGTCGCCTTCAAGAAGCTTCCCGAATGCGAAGTCTGCATATTCATCGAGATCGACACCAAAGGTGTGTAGCCCCGCCCCGCCGAGGTCAGTATTGACCGCTGGAGGAGCAACTTCGTACACCGTGACCTGTCCTTTAAGTTGCTCTCGAAGGCTCATCGTGAACGAGTGCAGGGCAGCCTTCATCGCGCAGTAGGTAGGCATGGCTGCGATTGGGACAAAGGCAAGCCCAGACGTTACGTTAATGATTGCCGCCTTAGGTTGGTCCTTGAGAAAGGCTGCGAACAGCATGGATAGGTGGAGCGGTGCTTCGAGGTTGGTTGCAATTTCGAGGTGGTGGGCAGTCCAATCTTGCGGCTGGGTGATGGCAGGCGGTCGATTCTGAATGCCTGCGTTGTTCACAACCATGTTGAGGGCGGGGTAGTGCGAGGTGACGAATTCGAAAAGCCGAACCCGCTCAGACTCAACGCTCACATCGCAAACCACCGGGATCAGCCCTTCGGTCTGCCTCGCCGCTTCTTCCAACACATCCTTGCGTCTACCGGAAATCAGCACCTCACTCCCAGCGTTTGCGAATCGTTGGGCTAGCGCCAGTCCGATTCCCGAGCCGCCGCCCGTGATG
>JBBRHU010000232.1:0-5743 GCA_038222255.1 Fimbriimonadales bacterium
CGACCGCCGGTGAGTGGATTGAAAAGGGCGAAGAAATCGAGGGTAATAAGAAGACTAAGGTGTTTGAAATGAAGCTCAAGAAATCTTGAGCCTCATTAGTTGGAAGGGATCAATATTCGGGCTGAACAACCGTCGGTGACCAGGAATCCAGATCGTCTCCGAGGAGTGAGAATACAAACCAGACGGCGCAGAAATCATCGCCTTCGCCGAGATCCTCCCGACCAGTTCTGACGATTGATCCGTCTTCCTCTTTTCGGAAGCAAGAAATTCCCGGCCAGGGGTCTCCTGCCTCGTTTGCGAATCCCATATCGACGAAGAAGGTGTTTTCCTTCGAAGACACCATGGGGAACTTCCAATCGCGAGAGCCAGCAAACTTCTGTTGGACCTCAATCGGGTCGTTCGAGATCACACAGAACGCAGCTCGGCTCGAAAGGTGCATTCGCTCACCATTGAACCCATCCGCCCAGAGCGTGCAGTAGTTACACCCAATACCCATGTTGTGGACAATGATGAGTTCGTTTCGATCTGCGAAGAGACTCTCCAGCGTGGCTTCCTCGCCGTTCCAATTCGTAAAGCTGTAGTTCTTGACTTCTTCACGCGGCCGTTCCTTTCTTAGCGCTACGATTCGTTGCTTCGCTTCAAGAATTTCCGCCTGCGCCGCTGCAATTTTCGCATCGAACTCTTTGACTGTTTCCATTGCCTGAGTATAAGTCAATGCGCTTGCCATAAAGTGGTGAGTAACATGGGTTCCATGAAAGTTCGACCGCTGAACCATTTCAGCTCTGCAATCGCCGCGCTTGCGCTGTGTGCCATTTCTCAGGCGCAGCTGACTTCGCCGAAGCAGTTCTTCGGGCACGACATTGGCGCGGACTATCAGCTGCCGAACTACACAGCGCTCTCGAAATACTTCCAGACCCTTGCCAAGCAATCAGACCGGATGGTGCTGCAGTCGATCGGGAAAACGGCGGAGGGCCGAGACCAGTTGATGGCCATCGTCTCTTCTCCAGCGAATATCAAACGTCGCGAGGAGTATCGAAAGATTGCTGAAAAGCTCTGTCGAGCGGAAGGACTCTCTGACGCTGAAGCAACCAAGCTCAGCAAGGAAGGGAAGGCAATCGTTTGGATTGATGGTGGTCTTCACGCATCAGAGGTTTTGGGCGCACAGCAGCTCATTGAATCTGTTTGGCAGATGGTATCGAGAAAAGATGAAGAGGTCATGCGGATTCTCGACAACGTGATCATCCTCTTCACCCATGCGAACCCAGACGGAATGGACCTCATTTCAGACTGGTATATGCAAGAGGAGGATCAGAAGAAGCGAAACACTCGGGTTCCTCGGCTCTACCAGAAGTACATCGGCCACGACAACAACCGCGACTTCTACATGGTCAGCCAGAACGAAACTCAGAACATGTGCAAGATCATGTATCGCACCTGGTACCCGCAGATCATGTACAACCACCACCAGACTGGCCCCCGAGGCACGGTCATGTTCTGCCCGCCGTTCCGAGACCCGTTCAACCACAACCTAGATCCGCAGGTTATCACCGGAACGGACTTGGTCGGGTTGGCGATGCACAATCGATTTATTGCCGAAAACAAGCCTGGTGTCACGATGCGAAGCGGTGCACCCTATTCAACTTGGTGGAACGGTGGCCTACGCACGACGGCTTACTTCCACAACATGATCGGCATCCTGACGGAAACGATAGGCAGCCCGACACCTTCGGCAATCCCGTTTGTTGCTTCCAAGATTTCTCCGAAGGGCAGTATCATGTTCCCGATCGAGCCCCAACAATGGCACTTCAGGCAGTCGATCGACTATTCGATCACTGCGAACCTCGCGATTCTGGACCTCGCCGCGCGAGAGAAGGAGCACTTCCTCAAAGGAATCTATACGATGGGGCACCGTCAGATCGCGCTCGGAAGCAAGGACACTTGGATCGACTATCCCACTCGTGCAGAATCGGCTGAGAGCTTCGAGGCCCTGCGCGCTCCTGAGTTTCGATCGCCGAGAGCCTACATTTTGCCGAGCAACCAAGTCGATTTTTCGACTGCAGTAAGGTTCTCCAATGCCCTTTTGCACACGGGAGTCGTGTTCCAGAAGACGAAGGCGCCGTTCTCCTTTGGTGGGAAAACTTATCCCGCCGGTTCGCTTGTCGTCCGCTGTGACCAGGCGTTTCGGCCCCACGTCCTCGACATGTTCGAGCCGCAAGACCACCCCAACGACATCCCGGCGCCGGGCGCTGCGCCGATTCCACCCTACGATAGCGCCGGCTACACGCTGGCTTACCAAATGGGAGTCAAGTTTGACCGAGTCTTCGACAATGTGACTGGCGACTTCGAGAAGGTGACCGAGCCGATGGCAGAGCTTCCGCTCCCGTCCAAGCCGCTCACCGCAATCAACGACTCCTACAAGTGGGCGTTCGAAGAGCTTGCCAAAGGTCGCCCCGTCTTCCAGTCGAAGGACTCCTTCAGCTCCACTGCTGGAACCCTCGAACTGAAGCCCGTGCGGGTTGGCCTGTGGGACCACTATGGTGGATCGATTGAATCGGGCTGGACAAGATTCATTTTTGAGAAGTTCTCCGTTCCGTTCAAGGTGGTCTATCCGAAGCAGTTCCAGAGTAACGACCTGCGAAAAGACTTCGACGTGCTCGTGTTCGTCGACAAAGCGATCTCGTCGACTCGAACTCAACGTGAGCCAAACACTACTGGAATTCCTGAGAAGTATCGCGAAATGCTCGGTTCGGTGAACGCCGAGACCGCGCCGTTTCTCAAGAAGTTCTTAGATGACGGAGGCACCATTCTTACGGTTGGGGCATCTTCCAGCCTCGCGAAGATGGTCGGACTTAACTTAGAGAGCATTCTCACGGAAAACGGAAAAGCGCTTCCGAGGGAGAAGTTCTACATCCCGGGTTCGATTATGCAGGTCAAGGTCGATCCAACCGCGCCTCTGGCGTGGGGACTAGACGAGTTGGTCGACATGATGTTTGATAACAGTCCAGCTTTCAAACCGTCCGCCGACTTTAAGACCATCGCCTCGTATCCCTCAGCGAAAACGCTTCGATCTGGCTGGGCGCTCGGACAAAAAGCGCTGAAAGACGGAGTTGCAATCGCGGAAGCAAAAGTCGGCAAGGGCCGCCTCGTGGTCTTTGGACCGGAGATTGTCTACCGGTCGCAAAGCCACGGAACGTTTAAGCTGCTGTTCAACGGGATCATTCAAGCCAACGCGAAGTAGGGGCAACTACGCACTCACAGCAGCGCTCAGGCTCTCAGCTGCACGTTCAAATGCAGTTGAGAGCGGTTCTTCGGGGTGCGCGACCTGGTTCAGCAAGCTGAGGGTCACGCACTCTTTCAGATATGCGAACGAATATCCCTTCGTTCGCTTGGCTACGACCTCCAATTCTCCCGCCGACAGATTCCGCTCGACGGGGATCGGATTTAGCAAGAGCTTGAGCATCGCAATTCGCTCTGGCTTTTGAGGATCTCCGAAGTAGATTTTGCGGTCGAAGCGACTCGGTCGTTTAAGCAACGCCGAATCTAGTTTTTCTGGGTGGTTGGTTGTCGCCAACGTCAAGACGCCGTGGTTGCTTGCGAATCCGTCGAGCTCGTTTAGAAAGTAACTCAGCGACCGCGAATCGATCAGAGAGTCGATGTCTTCCAGCACGACGATCGACGGAGCCATCCGCCGAGCCATCGCATAGACTCGCTCGATTCCCTGCCGGACCGTCGTTCGATAGCCAGCGAGTTCTCGCACGACGATCGTGGGCCGTTGGATAAGGTTGATGATTGCCTTCACGACTGCCGTCTTCCCGTTGCCAGGCGGGCCGGTCAAGAGCACTCCTCGACGCCAGGCGATCGAGAGCTCACGGTACAGCGATTCGCTTTCGAAGAACGACTGGATGTCGGTCCGCAGCGTCTCGCGGCTGGTGGCGGAGAGCACAAGTTTTTCGAGACTGTTCGTTTCGATCTCCTTCTTGAGCTTTGGTGAACGACTAAAGCCGCCGTCGTAGACGATCAGTTCGCCATACGACTCGGCCGAGAATCGGCAGACCGCCGCGAAGAACGCCTCGATCGTTTCTTGGTCGGGACCGATCAAGAACGATTTCCGGTCGAATTCTGAGAACCGAATTGAGACCACATGGAGTTGCTTCCCACCCCAAGCGACGGTGAAGAGTGCATTCTGGTCTGCCCAAAGGATCCTCTCTTCGTCGAAGTCCCACTCGGCGGTGACCTCGTGGTTAGCTTCATCAACTAGCCAGAGCGCGCACTTTCCGGCTTGGGAAAAATGCATGATGTCGAAGGCGCAGGATTCCGTTTCCAAGACGAACTTGCCCTGGAAGGCTTCCTTGATGAGACCAGACGCTTGGAAGCGTAACAGGTCAAGGGGGAGCGCAAGGATGCGCTCAATCACATTGGATTGGCTGAAATTCATGTAGGTTTGCGTTAGGAACAGAGGCCCGAGGGCATGGCTGACCGATCTGACTTCAGGAATTGAAGTCAGGAAAGAAGCAGATTCTTTAGCTCGGGCAGACGCAAAACATGACAAAAACAACAAACCTGAATGGAGAACGAGTTGTCAACCCCAGCCCCAACATCCGGCCGTGCGAGCCGACAAACGTTGGAAGGGTCGCTGATTTCACTCATTCCGATGAGAGGGGCACATCCGGTCGAACCTTCCGCAAATGCCCCTCAGCATGACTTATACCGTAAGCGGTTTAAGCCCAGCCTCGATCTCCGCACGTCGTCCTTCCAGGAACGGCGGCAAGGCCAGCCGCTCTCCGAGGGTTGCTTGGTCTTCGTCGGAAGCGAACCCCGGGCCGTCGGTTGCGAGTTCGAACAGGACCCCGCCAGGCTCTCTAAAATAGAGGCTTTGGAAATAGTAGCGATCTACGAATCCTGAAGTTCTCATTCCAAGCTGCTCGACTTTTGCACCGATCTCAAGAAGCTCTTCCTTGTCGGTCACGCGGAACGCGACATGGTGGACTCCGCCGGAACCTTGGCGAGCGAAAGCAGCGTTGGGATCATTCACGATTCGTAATTCGCCGACGTGCTTCTCATCCTCAGTGACATAGACGTCGCCCCGCAACTCATAACCCAAGATCTCGGTGAGGACCTTCGCGGTGGAATCAGGTCGAGCTGAACTCAGTTCAACCCCAAGAATGCCAGCGATTGCGTCGTCCGAAGGAACGACGCTAGTCCAGGGCGTCGAGTTACGTGGCCAATTTCCTTCCGTGACAAACGAAAGACGTTGGCCCTCAAAGTCCTCAAACCGAATTTCCTCACGCCCGTCGGCTCGGGTGGTGAGCACAGGCGCGGCACCACTCTCGGCGAGTCGAGTCATCCACCGTTCGGCAGAGCCGTTCGGAATTTTGAACATCGTGAGCGATGCTTCGGCGAGTCCAGGTTCGCGCTCTGGGATTTGCGCCCAATCGAAGAAGGTCATATCGGTGCCAGGCGATCCGAATTCATCCGCATAGAACAGGTGATAAGCCGAAACGTCGTCTTGGTTGACGGAACGTTTGACGAGTCGGAGCCCGAGCACCTTCGTGTAGAATTCGTGGTTCTTTACGATGCTTGCCGTAATCGCGGTGACGTGATGAATAGAGTGAATGCTCATTTACCTGAATACCAAAAGCCGCGATTCCAGCGGTGCTTGTGGAGTTTCAACACGAGTTCCTCGGGCAAGTCTTTGCTCTCGGACACTCCGCAGTTTTGCTCCGCCTGACTCGAATTTCGCATT
>JBBRHU010000233.1:0-5732 GCA_038222255.1 Fimbriimonadales bacterium
GCGATGATCGCGATCACGACGAGGAGTTCGATGAGAGTGAAGGCTCGTTTCATTGTTGTCACCAATTCGACTTACTACGTATACCCCGTATAGGTATTTATCCACAAGACGCGTGTCAAATTCAGTCGCAAAATAGTGAGATCTATTCCTCCTTCAGGGCGTCGTTTACCCTTTCCGCCATCGTCTTCGTCATCGTAGGCACTGCGGCAAGTTCGTCGACTGTCGCTCTGCGAATGCCTTCGATCGAACCAAATGTTCTCAGGAGTAGCCTCTTGCGGCGAGGTCCGATGCCAGGGATCTCCTCGATAACAGATGCGTTCATTCGCTTGTCGCGAATCTTGCGGTGGTAGGTTAGGGCAAACCGGTGAGCTTCATCACGGAGTTTGCGAAGCAGCATCAGCCCTGGCGAAGTAAGCGGAAGTTCGACCTCTCTGAACACATATTCGATGGGTGCGGGAGAGTCGTAACTATATGTTTGCTGCTCTTTCGCCTTGAGGCCCCCAGCTTCTGGGATCGCAACTGCTTCGCCGGCAACGGCAGTTGGAATGTAGATCAGCTCGTGGCGCTTGGCGAGCCCGACCATTGGCACGGTCAAGCCAATCTGGTCTCGGGCTTTGAGCGCAGCTCCGAGCTGGCCCTTTCCACCGTCAATCATGATCAAGTCGGGAAGCTTTGCAAACTTCTCTTCACCGTCCACAAACGCACGAAGCCTACGGGTCAGCACCTCGTGCATCATCGCAAAGTCATTTGGACTCTCCGGGTGATATCGAATCTTGAACCGCCGATACTCGTTCCTTGCCGCCTCTCCGTTCTCGGTTACCACCATCGAGCCGACCGGCGCCGTTCCCTGGATGTTCGAAATGTCGTACCCCTCGACCCGCTGAGGCAAGTCTGGAAGACCAAGCGATTCTTGGAGTTCGCTGAGCGCGTTCTCGATCCAATCCTCTTTCTGCTGGAGTTCTTGAGAAAATGCGTTGAGGGCTTGCTCGGCGTTCGCGGCGGCGAGGTCGACGAGTCGGGCCTTCTCACCTGTCTGTGGCACTTCGACCGTCACTGCGGATCCCTTTCGTTGGCGTAGCCACTGCTGGACGATGTTTCGCTCTTCTATTTCTACCGGAAGCAAAATTTCTCTCGGCACCTCAATCGCGTCCGCGTAGTACTGCTTCACAAATTCCTGAACGGCCTCACCCGGGGCAGCATCGACCGAACCATCTAGGATGTATTGGCGTTGGCCGATGAGCTTTCCTCCCCGAATGTAAAGCATTTGGATCGCAGAGCCCCGGTCGTCCCTCACCACCGCGATGACGTCCTGGTCAACCTGATCGCTCGACATCACCTTTTGGCGTTGCATGATCGACTCGATCGCCTGGATCTGGTCGCGCACTTTCGCCGCGCGCTCAAAGTCGAGTTCTTCTGCCGCACCAACCATTTCGGTTCGCAGGTCCTCTAGAATCCCTTCTTCTTTCCCTTGCAAAAAGCGATCTACCTTGTCGACAACCTCCTTGTACTCGGGCGCTTTGGCAAGCCCCGCGCAAGGTGCCATACACTGCCCAAGGTGGAAGTACAGACACGGCCTTTGCTCTGGCCGACCACTCCAACTCTTGCCGCAAGGAATCAAGGGAAAGACCTTGTGGAGCATCTTCAACGTGTCACGGACGTTAAAAGCACTTGTGTAGGGGCCAAAGTATCTCGCCCCATCCTTTCTCAGCTTCCGCGTGAACAGCACTCTTGGAAACTTCTCGTTCGTGATCGTGATGTAGGGGTAGGTTTTGTCATCTCGCAGTCGGACGTTATACGGCGGCCGATGTTGCTTGATGAGGTTGCATTCAAGTACCAGCGCTTCAAGTTCGCTATCGACGACGATCCACTCTATATCGCAAATCTTCGAAACGAGCCGCGCGATTCGGATGCTATGTTTGGTTGAATCCTGGAAGTACGACCGAACGCGATTTTTGAGAGAGATTGCTTTACCGACGTAGAGGACCTCGCCCTTTTCGCTCTTATAGATGTAGCATCCAGGCTGACCAGGCAACGCGGCGAGCCGCTCCTGCATGTGTTGCGATAGCCCAGCCTTTGCCACCTTATCGCTCCGGGTAGCTTAACAATCCAGCAGCAGCGCCGAGGTGGAGACACGCTTCCGCTCCAGTGATTTGCCCGATTTCGATCGCTGCATCTAGGGTCTCTCCAAGTTGAAGTGCAGCGAGGACTCCGGCTCGAAAGGCATCGCCAGCGCCAGTCGAGTCCACAACTTCGACAGATCGGACAGGCGCACGATGCTCTGCCTGGCCTGCGTCTGCGAAGTAAAGCCCGTTTGCTCCATCGGTGAGAATCGCAACGCAATCGTAGCGATCGCTCCAGGCAGCAACTGCCTTTAGGTTCGCCTCCGCATCACCGCGAACTCCGTACCAATCAGTGCTGGTGTGCCAGATCGATCCTCGAGGGATGAACTCGTGGTCTCGAACGAAGTCCATCATGTAGATGTGCATTCCGTGCTCATAGGCGATCTTTATCGCTTCCCTTGAGGCTCGCGCCATGTTCGATTCGGCAGTAAACCAGTGGTGAGGTTGGTACGGCAGGGTCTGCGGATCGACGAATTCATCCATCGCTGCGAAGCCTTTGCCGATCATCGTGCGCTCGCCGTCCGGGGTCACAAAGATGTCGCAGATCGGGGCTTGCCCACGGTTCGAAAGGTGCTGATCGTCTAGCCCGGCTTTGCGGACGAGGTGGCGTAGAAGCGCCGCGTCTGAATCTGAACCGAGGCCATTACCCAGCAAAACAACCTCGTGCCCCCAAGAATGAAGATGACTCGCGGTATTTGCGGCTTCTCCACCCAGGAACAGGGCCTCCGAATCAACCTCGACGTAGCCTCCGATCGGGGGAAGTTTCGAGACTCTTCGAACTCGATCTAGACAGACTGTTCCAAAGACCACAACCACAGACAGAAGGCTACCCGCCGAGTACACTTACACACCCCATGGGCCTTGCCATCTTCGTTATCCTTGCCTCAGCCGCTGTCGTGGTGGGTGTTTTTCAGCGAGTGATGACGGTGGCGAGTCAGTGGACGAGAAAGCGGCGACTGTCAACGGTTCTGTTCTTGCTTGTGGTCGGCCTTGGCATCCTCTACGCCACCATCAACGCGATTCCCATGTCCGATGGCCGGTTGACGATTTCAACTCCTGTCGTGCTGCTCCTTGGGCTACTCATCATCACCGAAGGCATCGCGGGCGCGATCACGGCATCGGTGCTGGTTCGGGTGGCGCGAGCTTCCGAGAGTCTCGAACGCCCTCAATCAGACGAGCAACCGAACTGATATCCGGGAAGCTCCCCATTCGCGCAATAACAAATCCATCGGCTGGCGCGACCGCCATAAAAGAGTGTTCGGGATCTGCAACGACAAAGGATCCCGCGAGCTTCGTCCAGCCGTACCCTTCGTCGAGAGTCGGTCTCATCCAGTCAGTCCACTCCGTCCACTCGGCACCCAGATACGCCTCGTGTGCAAACCATCCAAACGTCGCGAGTTCGAACGGGGTGAGTGTCACGCCCTGGAGGTGGTTCCCAGCACCGCCGTTGATCACCACCCCATCTAGGAGTCCAAAGTGATTCCAACTGAACTGGTGCCAATCCTTCGCAGACGGAATTTCTGCCTGGAGCCATTCTGAGAGCGGCCGACGCCCCGCTAAGGTCATCTCGTACCCTAGCCGGTTCCAGGCACTTTCCGGGTCTGGGGGTCCACCGTTTCGCAAGAAAGGAGTGAGGCTGTCCACACCTCCGATTGCTGCATAGGAAGACTGCCCTCGCAAGATATCGAGAACCTCCAGTTCTTCGACTTGCGGGTGCAACCCGGCGCGGAGCATAACGCCGTAAACCGCGCTCGTGAGGATTCGCGTCGATCTCCCTAGCTGTTGCGGATCGTGGATAAGCGGTCCGGTGTAAACGATGTCGCCCTCGGCGACGATCAAGAGCCGCTTCAATCCCTCACCACCGACCTCGCGCGCAAAGATTGTCAGCGCCGCCATCAGCTTCTTTGGATCAAATCCGGTGCGAAGCATCTCTTGCGCGGACATAGGGAGATTATGCACAAGGGACAAAACAGCAATTCGGTGAACCCAGGTAAGTTCACCCTCGGTTTGCGTTCCCTCCTTTTTTGCTTGTCCGTTTGGTTTCTGGCCTCCCTCAATGCATTTGCCCAGGTTCCGACAGCCCGCGCGTCCCGTTTGGGCAAGGCTCCAGACCTTTCGCTGCTCTTGGAGGATCCGATCTGGAAGGAAGGTACGAACCTCTCTAACTTCCTCGACCCATTCACGTCAAGGCCAACTCCGAACCAGACCGATGTCTGGCTTGGGTTCGACGAGAAGTCAATTTACGTCGGCTTTCACGCGAAGTCTGACCACCCTGAACGACTTGTCGGACGAGAGATTCAGCCCGGTGTCGAGTTTCATGGCGAAGATGTTTTCACGTTTGTGATCAACCCATTTGGCAATCGATCTGAGGAAGGTCGGTCGACTTTCTCCGTCAACCTCCTCGGGACTCAGGCGGAAACCATTGCCGGTGGACGTGCGAGCAAACGAGAGTGGCGAGGTGAGTGGAGCGCAAAGACTGGGCGGGTGAAAGACGGCTGGGTCGGTGTGCTGGCGATTCCTTGGAAGATGCTCAACTACCCCACGGGGGCGAGCCTGAACATGGACGTGAACTTCGAGCGCTACCATGCGGTCGAGCAGATCACCTCGCAATGGGCGAACACCACGATCTCCGGACGCCCCGAACTCGCTGGTATCTGGGCCGGAGTCACTCCGCCTAAGGTCGACGTCAGAAAGCGATTGCAGTTCCTCGGCTATGTCGCGACTGAATCAGAAAACAGCCGGTTCGGATTCCGAACTGGACTCGACGTGCGCTACCAGATGACCTCCGCGCTCAACGGACTTCTGAGCATCTCGCCCGACTTTAAGAATGTTGAAAACGCAATTGCCTCAAACGGTTTCACCAGAACGGAGCGGTTCGTAGGAGATGCACGTCCGTTCTTCACGGAAGGTGGCGGGTTCTTTAACCTGACCGATGAGTTCACATTTGGGCAGATGTTCTACTCCCGCCGGATCGCGCAGTTCGATGTCGGCGGAAAATTCTTCGGAAGACTCACGCCGTCAATCGGTATCGGCGCTCTTGCAACAACTCAGATCAACGGTGATTCAAACGCCGTGATCAGGGCGGAAAAGACGTTCGGTCCCCAGGCCAGCGCGAGTGCATTCACAACCATCACCAAACCCAAAGTTGGCGCCACGAACCAGAGCTACGGCGGAACTGCATTTTTTCGACGAGGCACTTTCAACTTCGCCGCTGAGTACGCGACTGAACAAACGGGTGGCGGTAAAAGCCATTCCGCAGGGAGCTATTCGGTGGCATATTCCGCGCCTAAGTGGTTCAGCGTCATTCGCCAGATGTGGATCAATCCCGACTTCAACCCGTCGCTTGCATACATTCCTTGGACTGACCGAAAAGGTCTCTACAGCTATACGGAGTACAACAATGAACTCCGCTCTGGCCCAGTGATGCGGTACGGCATGTACGTGTTCGGGACAAACTTCGAAAACTACCAACGACAGTTGCAGCAAAAGGGGATTGACTTCGGAGGTGGGCTGACTACTCGTAAGGACACACACTTCTCGCTCGACATCACAAACACTCGGTTCGAGAACGGCCAAGACCGGGTCGCAAATCTTGGTGTCACATTCAACGAG
>JBBRHU010000234.1:0-5668 GCA_038222255.1 Fimbriimonadales bacterium
ACGACGGCCAACCTCGGAGTGATCTCTGGAGGAACCGGAACGAACGTCGTTTGCGCCGAAGTCACGATCAAGGCTGAAGCGAGAAGCACAAATGTTTTCGAGCTGGACGCTCAGATCGAACACATGATCGGGCGATTCGAAGCTGCTGCCGAGCAATGGGGGGCGACAGTCGTCATCCATCATCATCGACATTACAAGAGCTTCCAGCTCCAGGAAGACTCTCCGGTGGTGAGCGTCGCCCGAGCTGCGAGCACAGCTCTCGGCTTTGACCCTGTACTTCGAACAACACTAGGAGGAAGCGATGCGAACATTTACAACGAAAAGGGAGTTCCAACAATCGTTGTGGCAACAGGAATGGACCTGATTCATACACATGATGAGAGGATGACTAGGCAAGACTTGACAAATACAGCTAAAATGAGCGTGGAATTGTTGAGAGAGTGCGTTCGCCTGGGAAACACGGTTCACTGAGGGCATTTGATCGGACGCTTGACTACAAATCCAAAGGCAGGGATAGCCTAAACATTCCCAGTACACGGAGGAATATCAAATGAACAAGCTTGCTGTTATCACTCTCAGCGCTGTCGCTCTCGCAGCTGCCGTCCCGGCAGTCGCACAAGAGACGAAGCCAATCGGTCTTGCGATCAGGGCTGGCCTCTTCTTCCCGTCCGATGCAGCTGCAAAGGCCGTTGGTAAGAACTGGTTCGCATTCGGACTTGACTACAAACTGAAGGACATGAATGTCGGAATGGGCAAGAGCGGCGCCGCTCTCTCAGTCTCACTCGACTACCAGGCGAAGGGTGGATTTACCATTCTGCCTGTTCTCCTCAACTACACGCTCCGAACGACTGAGTTCTACTACGGCTTTGGCCTTGGTTTCAGCTCGGCTCATTCAAACGGCGGTGCAGGCGACAAGATTCGTTTTGCATACGGCGCGCATGTCGGCTACGATTTCCAGACGGGTAAGACCCCGCTGTTCGTCGAAGTCCGATACTTCGGCAACGAGCGAAAGGAATTCACCGGCTTCGGCGTTTACGTCGGCGTCCGACTCTAAACTCAGAGTTAAATTCAAAAACCCGGCTGGGCCCGAAAGGTCTCACCGGGTTTTTTGTTTTTTTTGTGTTTGCGCACCCCATATCACTGTACAATCGGGATGCTTCGGGGTTGACTTGTCGGAACGACTTGTGCCGGAGCCATCTTCTGTGAAGTCAGCGATATAGAGCTGGCCGTAAAGGTCGCTAAGCTGACGGATAGTAAAAGGAACGACTATTGAATAAGTTCACATTCGTCGCAATTGCAGCTACATCGTTAGTGCTCGTCACTGATGCAAGTGCCCAGGCACCCAAACCCATTGGACTCTCCATCAAGGCGGGGATGTTCATGCCGTCGGATGCAACTGCCAGAGCAGTTGCGAAGAATTGGGTCGCATTTGGACTCGAGTACAAGATCACTCCGCCTAAGGTCGGAATGCAGAAATCAGAGGGTGATTTGTCACTCTCGCTTGACTACATCAAGAGGGGTGGATTCAGGAGTATTCCGCTCATGCTCAACTACACTGTCCACTCAGCCGGTGTTTACTACGGAGTTGGTCTTGGAGTGAGTTCTACCCAGATCACAACGACGACCCCTGGGAACGGCGGGAACGGCGGAAACGGCGGGAACGGCGGAAACGGCGGAAACGGCGGCGAGACGGCGTACCCGCTTGGCTCGCGTGCTCTCGGAGACATTACAACTACGACTACCAAGACTCGCATTGCCTATGCTGCAACCCTTGGCTACGACTTCTCTTCGGCCAAAATGCCAATCTTCATCGAAGCCCGATACCTGGGCACAGGCAGCAAAGTCCTTAACGGCTTTGGCCTGTTCATCGGCATCCGGCTCTAGGGAGTCGGACTCGGCTAAACTGAAACCTGGGAGAAATCTATTTCTCTCAGGTTTTTTCTTGGGTCAATTGGGTGATGACTGAACCTTCTGGAACGCTAAACGTCATGTCCCAATGGCTATGGAACTCTGTATTGGGGCCAGAAATTTGAGCGGACACCGAACGCTAGACGCCGGTGCTGAATCAACACTTGTTGATCGGTGCCGAAAGCAAGACGTCGAAGCATTCGGCCGACTGGTTGACGTCTACCAAAATCGAGTTTTCGGCTTCGTGCGGCGGATGGTCCCTAATCCAGACGAAGCCGCCGATGTCACCCAAGAGGTCTTCATCAAGGCCTTCCAGAATTTCCCGAAGTTTGACGGACGATCTGCCCTTCGGACCTGGCTCTTTCGAATCGCGTACCACTTGTGCGTCGATCGATCCCGCAAAACGGCTCGTAGCATTCAAGAAGTCTCCCTGATCAATTCAAACGACGGAGATGACATTGATGTTCAAGACGATCGGTGGCAACCAGACCAGCTCATCTTGGACGATGAACTCTTTGCCCTCCTGGACGACGCAATCGCGGCAATGAGTGAAAAGCTCAAGAGTGTGCTGCTGTTGCATGACAGAGAGGACATGAGCTACGACGAGATTGCCCAGCTCTTGGGAGTTCCCGTTGGCACAGTAAAAAGCCGACTATTTTTAGCACGCGCACATCTTCAAAACGCTCTTGGAAACTACCTCCACGGAGGTGGCGTCAAATGAAAGGACACCAATCGATCAACATGAATGAACTTGACAAAAAACTCGACGGACCTTCACAGCAAGTGATTGCACGTGCTGTTTCTGCTATGCCTGAAGAAGATTTGAGCATGGCTTGGAGAAGTCAATTGAATTCGCAGATTCTAGCAGTGGCCGAGGCTCAAGTCAAGCGAAAGAGGCAGCTCAATATCTTTTGGCGACCAGCTTTTGGGCTTGGTCTAGCAGGTGCCATCGCAGCAGTAGTCTTGTTCCGACCGTCGGCATCTACGCCGGTTACTGCGCCCTCGATCGAAGGGGCAATTGTTCAGCACCACCGAGAATATGTTGGCACCTACGATCTAGTTTCTTACGGTCTTTCCCCAATTGATGCGAGAGCTACAGGTACCGTTGCCTCACCAAGTCCAGAATGGAACGAATCCGACCTAGAAAGCTTTTGAAGCTCAATATCGTGCCAGTCCTCGTGGGCTTCGTGCTCTCTAGCCAGTCATTTGGCCAGAGCAAACTGGCGATGCTTCACCTCCAGGACTCTGCAAGTGAATTTCCGGCCCTCTTAAAACTGAGTGTCAACAACGCCAACAAGCAGCGCTATTCTGGAGTTCGGGTTGTGGAATACCGCCAGAACGGAAATTCTAAACGGTACGAAGAGTGGGTCAGTCGTTCGGGAAGGAAATCTCGAGTCGAATTTCCTTCTTCCTCTGAGTTCGCGGGGCAGGTCATCGTTGAAGATCGGGGTGAGCGACGTCACTACTTCCCCGACAAGAACGAGGTCCACATTTCTCCTGCAAGACGTGAAGACGCCCTTGACCGTCTCGCGGGAATGGCTCGTCGAGCCGGTAAGACCAAATTCACGGAACAGCCCGGGGAGACGATCGCAGGCCTAAAGTCAATCCTAATTTCGCTAGTTGACGAGCGCGGGAGCATCATGCAAAAGATGTTCATTGAACCGAAAACGGGAATCGTTCTTAGGCGAGAATTGTTTGATCGGACCGGTGCTCCGACGGGATCTTTCTCATTTTCGAAGATTAATTTATCTCCACAGTTTGATGACCGCATCTTCATCCTTGACCCCAAGGGTGCGCGAACAATCACGCCGACGGATCGAATTGTCGAGGTCGCCCGTAAGGACGGCTACATCGCGGCGGCACTGTCTGGTGCTTCGGGTTTGAAACTCGACGCCGTTAGAACATCAACCCTTAGCGGTGAAGATGTACTGATGGAGATCTACGCGGCGGGCAGAGAGCGCATCACACTTTTCCAGTTCAAGCACGTGGTGAACGTTGACTCCATGAAACTCAAACGAACGAGTTCTGGTGAGTTTGGTACACATAGTTGGACTTACCGGGGTCACACCTTTGTGCTCGTTGGTGGACCGAATGCAGGCGCTCTGAGTAAGATTGCCGAGTCGCTCACGGTGATCTCAAAGTCGGGAAAGGATTGAGCGGGCTATAATGCTTTGTGTCTCGAAGGGGCGCCGACCGAAACGTGAAGCGAAAACGAAGCACCGCTAAGACGAACTCCCGCCCGCAAGGACGCGAGCAAAGAAAGTTCGTTCGTATATTCAAGATCTGCTTTGTTGCGGGAACGATCACCCTCCTAGCGGGTTTCGTGATCGGAGCGGCGATTTTCATGCGCGCGCTGAACGACGCTCGACAACAGGTAAGTCACGTCATCGAGACGTTCAAGACTTCAGAATCTAAGCCAACGATCATCACGAGTTCGGACGGCCAAGAGCTTTATCGAAGCAACCCTGAGCTTCGGATGCCAATTCAACTCGCCAACTTAGGAGAAGAAACTCGAAGGCGAGTCGTAACTGCGGTCATCGCAGCTGAGGACAAACGGTTTTACGCCCATAAAGGTATCGACTTAATGGGCCTTACTCGAGCTGTCTGGGAGCTACGCAGTGGGAAACACCAAGGTGGCAGTACGATCACCATGCAACTCTGCAAGGTGCTCTACAACGGCAACGAGCGAAGTCTGAATCGGAAAGTGCGCGACCTTGCGTTGGCCTACGCCATCGAGGAGAACATGCCAAAAGAGCAGATCCTCGAAACGTACTTGAACAGTGTCTTCTTCGGAAAAGGTGCGTTCGGAATCAAGTCTGCGGCGAAGGTCTATTTCAACAAAGACCTCTCACAGCTTACGATCGGTGAATGCGCGCTCCTAGCTCGATGCATCCGGTCTCCAAGTACAGAGAACCCCATCGCAAATTACGACAAGGCGATTGAGAACCGCAACATCGTGCTACGAACGATGCTTGAGATGGACGGTGGGATCAGCCAGCAGGAATATGACGAAGCGAGGGCAGAGAGTCCGAAGATCAACTCTAAGCCTCCGAGAGCATCTGCGACCATCAAGGCAGCTCCATATGCGGTCATGCACGTGCTGAGCGACCTCGAAGAAAACCACCCCGACATCGATCTCCATGGCGGTGGATACACGATCGAAACCACGATCGACCTCGACCTTCAAGAGAAGGCGGAAGAAGTCGTCAAGCGCGTCGTCGAAGAGAATCGAGAGAAGCATGTGACATCCGCAGCCTTCGTGTTGTGCGATAAGCAAGGGCGCATTCTCGTCGAAATCGGCGGCATTGACTGGAAGAAGACCAAGTTCAATCGCGTTACGCAGGCAAAATTTCAGCCAGGCTCAAGTTTCAAAGCGATCGTCTACACATCGGCGTTAATGAATGGAACGGTACATCTCGGGGACACGCTCTCGAATGAACCCATTACGATTAAGAATGGTATCGGGCCAGGGAAGTCTTGGACTCCGCGAAACTCAAACTCGAGAGAATCAGGACCGTCGGTCAGCATTGAGCGGGCTTTCGCAGAGTCTTGGAATATCCCTGCAGTTCATACCTTGCTTGATGTCGGCGCAGAAAAAGTAGTTCAGACGGCGAAGGATGTCTTCGGGATCGAAGGCATGCACCCGAATCCATCGCTCGCATTGGGATCGAACGAGGTCAGTCCGTTGGACATGTTGAGCGCGTACTCGGTGTTCATGCTTAAGGGCGACCGAGTTCAGCCGCAGATCGTCTCCCGAATC
>JBBRHU010000235.1:0-5642 GCA_038222255.1 Fimbriimonadales bacterium
TACGACAGCAACGCCGCCGCATGCCTAAACTTCCTTCGAGAATTCGGGCTGATGGATCACCTCAAGCTCAATCTTGAGACGAACCACGCGACCCTCGCTGGGCTTTCGATGCAGCACGAGATGCGCGTTGCCAGACACGCCGGCGCTCTTGGTTCGGTTGATGCCAACACCGGCGACGAACTCATCGGATGGGACACCGACCAGTTCCCGACGAGCATTTATCTGACGACTCAGATCATGCTGGAGCTCCTTGAGATGGGCGGCTTCACGACGGGCGGACTGAACTTCGACGCCAAAGTTCGACGCCAATCCCACGAAACGGTCGACCTATTCTATGCCCACGTCGGTGGTATGGATGCCTTCGCTCGTGGGCTTGAAATCGCACACGCTATCCGCACGGACGGTCGATTCGCCGGTTTGCTCGAAGAGCGATATCACAAGTGGGACGAGAAGTTTGGCCACCGAATCGCAGAATCTGGTCGAACGCTGGATGACTGCGTCGATCATGTCCTTCGACACGGCGAGCCGACTCGACAATCCGGTCGCCAAGAGCGGCTCGAGAACTTGATCAACGAATTTATCTTCTAGACCAAGCGACCGCGACGAAAAGGGGGAACCGACTCTGGTTCCCCCTTTTTTTGCGCTATTTGCTCGCTCTCGATCTCTCACAGAGTGGATTCACCATCGGGAAGGCCGAGTTATTCCGAATCGAGCACACGTGGCATGGTCATCCTGAAAACCACGACCACTTTTTGGAAATGCGAAAGGTGCCTCAGGGTTCGTGGGGAGCATTTGCTGCTCCCCATCTGAACTCAACCCTACTTCCAGAAGCTCTTGTTTTCCAGAACAGTCAAATCCACACCGAGGACATGCTTCGCGATTGCGTGAAGTTGCGCCTTTGTCCCGCGGAAGTGGAACGTTCGTTGGAAGTGAGTAGCCGATTCGCCCGGCCCAAGGGCAAGAGCTGGCGAAGAGGACTCAATCTCATAGAACGGGCCGAGAGGCTTCTTACCTGGGGCAGGTGGGCCGTCATTGTAGCTGTTCGATACGTCTCCAGCGTATGGGTGATCCTGGAGTTCCCACATCGAGTTCACGTAGTCTTGCGCCCCGGCTGGGAGGGTGAACTGCATAATTGTCAGCAAGCCACGACCTGGATCGTAGCTCCCGCAGACAGGCATGGCCCGTTTGGGCGGGATGCCGATCTTACTACGAAACTCTCCATCTGCTCGGAAAAACACATGGCTATCGGTGACCTTGAGACGATCTCCAGGCACCTTGCCGAAGTAAGTGTCCTTTACCGCAGGACCCAGTTTGTCCGTTGAACCAGGCTTGATCGGCATCACGACGGTCGTTGTGGCGGAGTGCTTCAACATCCCGAGAATCCAAATCGAGAGCAAGCCAGAGTCCTTTGACCAAGCCTTCCCGCCCATGTTCTTCAGAGTGTTCTCAGATTCGTACATCACGACATCGAGACCCTTTGAGGACACGCCAAGGTTCTTCTTTAGCCCCTTTTCATCTAGTAGGCGAACTGTGCGAGTAAGGCCCAGCTTGAACTCTGTGTCGATGTAGTTCTTCAGTGTTGCGGTCTGCGAAAGTGTAACACTCGTGCCGCTCACTTTGTCCACCTTGAACGGGAGGGTGTCCAGAAGAGCGGGTGTCTGCCACGCCTCAAGGTCGAATTTGGCACCGGCCGGGAAAAAGATTGAGTATTGCGCGCCCTCGGGGCCGAGCCAAAGACGGTCTTCTCCACCGAACGGATTGATATGCGGGAGCAACTTGCCAGAGGCAATCAGTTCGTGATTGATCCAACCATTCCCAGGGAGACTTCCCTTTGCGGCGCTCGTCATCACGCGCCCCTGATAGGCGGGAGCGACCGCGACGGATGCCCCTTTGCTATTCTTGAGCACAACCACCGGGGTGTGCTTTTTCATCTGGGCGACATCGTCGGCGAAACTGGAACCACTTTCTACGATGAGAGCGGCGATGGCAAGTGACATCATGCCCTCATTCTAGCCCGTCGTCACTCTTAGGTAGCGTCTTTTCAGATAATCAAAAGACGTGCGAAACGTGGAGCACGGTGCGTTCGAGCACAGCTACCGCAACCGCGTTCTTTCGCTCGTGCGTGATGGAGATATTTAGCCGGAGCCGACGGGAATCGAACTTGCTCGATCGAATCGTCGCCCGAGGAGCGCCGAGTTCGTCGGGGAGAATTTCGATATCTTGCCAGGTCAAGCCGAGCCCAATCGCCTTGACGATTGCTTCCTTTGCCGCCCACCTTCCCGCAACCTTTTCGACGGTCGTGCAGAATTCACGCTCCATTGGAGTCAGAACCCGCTCGATAAATCGAGGGTTCTGCATTGCACTTCGAATCCGAGCTACTTCCACGATATCGATACCGAGTCCCACAACCATTCTTTAGCTTCAATCCTAGACGGTCACATTGTGCAAGTGAGTTCAGCGTCGATCTGCCTCAGATTCTAAACGATGGATTTCCGTTTCGAGTTTCAAACGAGCCGCTTCGATTTCGGCTTCAGTCGCATGCTTTGCAACGTAGATCGGATCTCCGAAGATCACGATTGCACGCGCGAAAGGCAAAGGGATCAAATATCGATCCCACGATTTGACCCTGAAGGATGGTCGCGCCGAAATTCCGACGGGAACGAGACCAGCGCCCGACTTTACGGCCATCGTCATCACCCCGCCCTGAACCACGCCCGACGGCCCCTTCGGACCATCGGGTGTCATCGCCATGCTGTTGCCAGATTTGAGTGTTCGGATGGCCTCGACCGCCGCACGGACTCCGCCGCGATTCGTGCTACCGCGGATCGCGGGGAAGCCAAGCCGACCGAAGAGATAAGTCTGCATGTCGCCGTCGTTCGAATTACTGATGATCACCCACCAGCCTTGGTTTCGGTAGCGCTGCGAGAAGATGAAGCTGCGACCGTGGAATCCAGAAAAGATCATCGCCCCCTTTCCTTTCCACCTTTCCTCACCCTCAACTTTGATCCGTAGCGACATCCCGATGCCTCGGACGACGGCGTAGATCGTTTTCCAGAGCCAAATGGGCTTTTTCTCACCCTCGGGTGGCAAATACGCTGGTCGCTCTTTCACATCCAACCACGCTTGCGTGCAAGTTCGGTGGCTGGATGCAGAGGGTAGTTGACTTCGAGCTCCTTTGCCCATGTCTTTGCCGCCGGGATATCGCTTTCCCTAGTCAATCCAAGCAGCTGCGCAAGCACTTCCGGCCGTTGCCTGCCGTCAGACAGTTGCAATGCCTGTAACAACAAGGTTTTGCTGAGGTCCGGCTCGTTCGCGGCATTCCGGTCTGCTTGTTGCAAAAGTTGAGTGAACGTGAAACCGCTCAGGGAATTCAATCTTGCAAGTCGAGCCACAACTCCTGGGCGCTCGTCATCTTGAACCACATCAAATAACTGATAGAGTGTCCGAGCTTCTTCTTCTCGGTCACCCATTTTTTCGCAGGATGCTACAAGTACACGTAGCGCCTTCGGATCCTTGGGGTGATCTTGGAGGTGGCGCCTTGCAGCTTCTGCAACTGCACCAGGTCCTTGCTCGTTAAGCCTTGCCAATGCCTCGTGCTTTAGTCGAAGCTGGCCGAGGTCAGGCGCGACGAAGACGAGACTGAGTAAAACTCCGGCGATGGCTCCACCGAGGTGAGCCCAATATGAAACGCCGCTCTCGTCGCCGATGCGAACAAAACCGCCAAGCACCTGGAGGATGATCCACAGGAACACGATCGCGATCACCGGAACGGCCTTGTTCGGCAGAATCGGAACCTTCATCTGCCGGTATCGGACCCCGTAATACGCTGCACACGAGGCAATCGCTCCGCTTGCACCAATGAGCGGAACCGGTTGTGAAGCATTTTTAACCGCGAGCCAGTGCACCAAGATGCCCAGCACTCCTCCTACAAAGTAGACGATGATGAACCTCAACGAACCCGTCGAGAGTTCGACCGCCGCTCCAACCGCTGCGAGGAAGACCATGTTTCCGAGCAAATGGAGAACGTTTGCGTGTAGAAAGAGGCTTACGAGGGCAGTCTGTAGCCGAGGTGATTGCACTCGGAAGCCCCACTCAAGCACTAGGTCCGGGTTGGCTAGGATAAGGAATGCCGCGAGAAGGTTCGCTGTGATTAGTAGAAGCGTCACAACGGGCGTACGCATGCCAACCTTCTCTGCGGTCTGGGTCACTCTTCTTCCATTTCCTCGGCGATGTCAACGTTTACGTGTGTATCTTTTACATCGTCGAGTTCGTCCAGACGGTCAAGGAGCTTGAGCAGCCGGACAGTGTCCTCTTCGGAGATCGAGGTCTTGTTCGTTGGGATATAAGAAAGCTCAGCATTACCCGTCTTTACGCCTTGCTTGATCAACTCGTCATTAACACGATGGAGATCCTCCATTGCAGTTTCGACGACGATTTCGCCTTCTTCAAAGAGTACGTCGAGCGCCCCGGCGTCGAGCGCCAAGAGCGTGAGATCGTCCTCACTTAGTGAAGTTTGTGAAACGGTGATTTGACCGACATACTTGAACTGCCAAGCGACGGAGCCATTTTCTGCAAGACTGCCGCCGTTCTTCGTGAAGGCTGTTCGCAAATCGCCAACCGTTCTGTTTCGATTTTCTGTGTAGACTTCGATCATGATCGCCGATCCACCAGGGCCATAGCCCTCGTAGGTCAGCTCATCATACGATTCACCTTCAATCTCCCCGGTGCCTCGAGCGACGGCTCGCTTGATGTTGTCTACCGGCACAGAGGCTTCTCGTGCTTTCTCTATCGCCACGCGTAAGCGGGCGTTCATGCTCGGATCACCGCCGCCCATTTTTGCAGCGACAATAATCTCTCTACTCAGCTTCGTAAATAGGTTTCCGCGGAGCGCGTCTTGTTTCCCTTTGCGAATCCGGATGTTCTTCCATTTGGAATGGCCGGCCATAACTTGACCATTTTGGCACGTTCAGCAAGAACAATCAGGACACAATTCAACAGACCGTGACGGGAGGGCCATCTCATGCGTCAAAACATGGAAAAGTCGTTGGGTGGACAAACCGAGAGGCAGACGACTAAAATGAGCAGAGCGGGTCGCCGCTAGCGCAGAAAGAGTGAACACGATGCGAATGATTTCGAAAGTCAGCTTGGGCATGGTCGCGATGGCCTTGGGCACGGGTGCGTTTGGTCAGATCAGTGGGCCTGTGCCCTTGGCCTGGCGATGGCAAGCCCCGTCGCGAGGTGCAACCCTCTCGACTCCCGCCATCGATGGCGACTGGATTTTCCAGAATTCTGGGGGTCGCATCTACTGTCTGGACAGAACCACTGGGACACAAAAGTGGAAATTTCCAAACGTAGAAGCAATTCCCGGAAACTTCCGCAGCGCCCTCATTCTTAATAAGGGGCTTGTGATTGCGGTGGCCGACACCAAAATCATCTATGCAATTGACCAGACTACGGGTGAGACGAAGTGGACACACGCTCTCAATGACCCGGTCATCGGACAGCCAGTTGTGGCTGGACGATATCTTGTTTACCAAGTTCCGGGTAGCCGAATCATGGCGATTGACGCCACGACCGGTGAGACGGGTTGGGATGCACCGTACAACGTTTTTGACGGGCTGATGGGTGGCATCGCTGCCTAT
>JBBRHU010000236.1:0-5634 GCA_038222255.1 Fimbriimonadales bacterium
CATCCCGATTGCGTTCTTCTTCGACGGGTTCCACAAGGACTATCACCAGCCAACGGACACGATTGAGAAGATCAACTTCCTCAAGCTGACCACGGTGACCAAGCTCGCTTACTACACCGTGTTCACGGTTGGTTCACAGCCGAAAGCGCCAGTAAAGGACGTGGTTGCAGGCGGTTAGTTAGCTATCCCACCGACCAAGGATCAACCACCGCTTGATCCTTGGTCGACTCGCGGACGAGATTACTTCTCGTCTTTGGTGTGGCTAGACCGAACGAAGATTCGCACCGGCGTTCCATCAAGCGGGAAGGCTTCTCGGATCTTGTTCATCAGGTACCGCTGGTAGCTGAAGTGCATAATTTCCGGGTCGTTCGCAAACAGCACGAACGTTGGTGGCCGAGTCGAGACCTGGGTGGCGTAGTAAATTTTCAACGCACGACCCTTCGTCGTGTAAGGTCGGCTGAGAACGGCTTCTCGGATCAGGCGGTTGAGCTGACCGGTAGAAACTCGGAAGCTAAATGCTTCTTGTGCCTTCAAGACTTCGTCTAGAATCGGCTCCAAGCCAGCACTCTCTGTCGCGCTCGTAAAGCCGGCCGTCGCGTAGTTAAGCTCAGGAATCTGGTCGTTGATCACTCGCAGGAAGTCTTTCTTCAGCAAGCTCTTCGCACGGGGATGGCCGTCCGGCGGCTCTTGCAAGTCCCACTTATTGACCGCAAACACGCAAGCTTTACCTGCATCGTGCGCAAGCTTCATGACGCGTTTGTCGCCGTCGGTCAGCCCTTCGTTTCCATCGATGACGATCAAGGCACAGTCAGCATGATCGATCGCCTTCTTTGCGCGGTTGACCATGTAGTATTCGACGGTTCCCTGGATCTTTCCAGAGCGTCTAATTCCGGCAGTGTCGATCAGACGGAAGGTCTCACCGCGATATTCAAGCACAGTGTCAATCGCGTCTCGGGTGGTTCCCGCGATCGGCGAAACGATCATCCGCTGTTCGCCGGTGAAGGCATTCACGAGCGAAGACTTTCCGACATTGGGTCGACCGACAAGCGCGACTCGAATCTCTTCCTTCACCTCTGCCTTGTAATGGGTCTCGGGGAGGAGTGCGACAATCGAGTCGAGGAGTTCAGCGACTCCGCGTCCGTGGAGGCCAGAAACCGGGAAGACTTCGCCAAGGCCAAGAGAGTAAAAGTCGTTAGCGTTCTCAGCGCGACGGTCGTTATCGGCCTTGTTCGTGACGACCAAAATCGGCTTCGTCAACGCGCGGAGGTGGTTGGCAAGGTCAATATCGTCCGGATTAGCGCCTTCGTTGACATCTGTCAAGAAGACAACGACGTCAGCTTCTTCGATCGCGACGTCCGCTTGGACGCGAATCTGCATCGAAATTGGGTCTTCGTCGGTGAACGCAATTCCACCGGTGTCTACGATCTGGAAGCTCTTTCCGCCCCATTCTGCCTCGGCATACAGACGATCACGGGTGATACCGGGGTTATCTTCGACAACAGCGATACGTTTTCTAATCACCCTGTTGAACAGGGTCGATTTGCCCACATTTGGGCGGCCAACGATGACCACGACAGGCAATGTGGAGCGCATGGGAACCATAAGGGTACCTTAACGGGAAGTGCTTGCAGGTCCCATGAACTTAGCGGTCCCCGTCGCGTCCTTGTTGAAAACGATTCCACACCAGCAAGTGGAGGCGGCGCCGTCTAAGAGTTACTGGTACTTGACGTTTATGGGTGGCCAAACTCAGAAGATTTTGGGGTCTAGCGAGATTCGTATCACCGGAGGAATCGATCTGGGATATGGGTGGTTCGATCCAAGGCTGAAGCTCGGAACGATTCCTGCAGAGCTCGTGCTCGAAGCGTACACCTATCGGACTGAACTTCAAAGTGCTCCTGCGGCTTCACCGGGCCAAACAAGCAATTACGGCGCGCTGGCCGTGACGCGCTATCGCTGGCCAATGGAGAAAGCAGGAAATGGAATGTACGTCGACCTCGGTTTCGGTGTGCAGTTCGTCAACCGCCCCACCTTCAACCTTCAAGCCAACCTAAACACGACACCAATGGTTGGAATCGGAGGAGTGTTTCGGTCCGGTAAACACGAGATCTTACTCGGCCTCAGGCTTCTGCACGTCTCAAACGGCGGACGGGTAAAGCCAAACCGTGGCGACAACATCCTATTCGTCACGTTCACGATTCGGTTCTCGATCTAGCTCTTCACCTTTTTGCCGAATGCCGCGTAATAGATCGGTGCGCCGGCTAGAACCACTCCGAGCGAGATCACTGTCGGGACTCTTGAGCTCTCGTCGAGCAGTGAGTTCAAGAGCAGGAAGAAAGTCGACAGGATGAACAACGCGGGCGTAATTGGATACAGCGGCGTGTGGACTGGTGGGCTATAGACGTGAGGGTGGGTATCGAGGTGGCCCGGGGAAATGGGGTCAATTAGCGAATCGGCAAGTGGCTTGTCCCCATCAGTTGCGCGGCGCTTTCGCTCCCGACCTCGAAAGACAAAAACGGATCCAACCGCGAGCGCATAGAATGGGACTATGCCAATCACGAAGGCATCGGTTAGCGCGCCGAACGCTTTCGATCCACTGAATGCTGTTGCCAGAATGACGAAGAAGATTCCAAGCGCGCCCGAAAGAATGACCGAAACGTGGGGAGTGTTGAACTTGGGATGCACCGCGGATAGCGGCTTAAAGATTAGGCGATCTTCCGACATCGCAAAAAAGATTCGCGGTGCGGTGAGCATCGTGCCGTTCAATGTTCCAAACGTCGACAACATGACCGTTGCAACGATGAAGGTGAGTCCGGTTCCGCCCACCAGTTTGCTCATTGTGTCGGCAGCGATAATTTTGCTCTTGGCGATCTCTGCGACCGAGAAGACTGAGAGATACGCGACGTTCGCAAGGAGATAGACGGTGATGATGATGCCGGTGCCAATCATGATCGCACGGGGCAGGTTCTTCCTTGGATCGAGCATTTCTCCGCCGACAAACGAACAGTCCGCCCAGCCGTCATAAGCCCATAAAGCAGAAACCAAAGCGAGCCCGAATGGAGCAAAGGTGATCGCCCCAGGGGGCGCCGACGTTGTAAAGTTCGCACCGTGTGAGGCAGGCAAACCGAGAGCCAGCGCAAACACGATGAGTACGACCAACCCGGCAGTCTTTGCAATCGTGGTTAGGTTTTGAATACCGGCGCCAAACTTGACTCCAAGGACGTTAGCAACTGTAACGACAACGATCGCGCCGATCGCCAATATTGCCGCGTAGTTGTCAAAGCCTGCCTTTTCAGGATCAAGGCCAGCGAGCTGCAAAGCATACTGGCCAAAGACAACCGCGACCGCCCCAACGCCCGAAGGCCGAATCAGAATTAGCTGCGCCCAGCCAAAGAGAAAGGCGGGAAGCCTACCAAACGCTTCCCGAATGAAAACATACAGGCCGCCAGAGTATGGAAACGCACCTCCAACCTCGGCAAGCGTCAGCGCACCGCAAAGGATGAAGAGGCCGCCCAGCACCCAAACTGCCAGCATGGGGATCGGTCCAGGCAGTTTCTCAGCGACTGCCGCCGGACTCTTGAATATTCCCGATCCGATCGTGCTTCCAACGACCACAGCGACGCTGCTCCACAGACCCAACTGGCGAACGAGGGTCGCTTTGGAAGATGCTGGGTCAGTTGTGTGGGCCATGACTGAGACGGGTTTTACCCCTTGCTAGCGAATAAATCTGTCCGCTTCAGAAGAAAGCCGAGATGGCTGATAGGGTAACACCGCTGTGTGGCATTTGAGCCCCTGAATACGGACGAGAAGATCGACGGTCCAATCGAGAAGAAGGCCGACTTTGACGCCCAAATGTTGGCCGGTTGCGGAGCCTTTCTAGTCGCGTCGATTGGTGGTTACGCCATCGCCGTCTGGCCCTTCCTGGCTTTCCAGGATATCGAAAAACTGAATCGATTCATCCTCGCCGGTGGCTTGAGCGGAATCCCTTGGATCATCTGGATAGCGATCACGACTCGGAAGGCTGGTCTCGCAGCCGCATGCGGAGGACTCGGAGGTGCGCTCGCGATTTCCGTTTTTATGTTCCTCCGACTGCAACAGCCCTTCATCGCATGGCGCGCTCAGCAAACCGACAAACCTGAGTATCCCGAAGGGTTCATCACGCTCATTCCGGTAGCTGTCCCAATAATCGCGATCATCATTGGACTCACCTTCATAAAGAAGGAAGAATTTGATGCACAAACAACGTGAGTTCGAGCCCCTCAGTTGCCGACAAATCTACTGGGGACATCGAAATTGGCTTACGGGAAATTTGTTCAGGAATATCGAAAAAACTCTGTGAACGGTGCATCGCCGGTTCAACTCGTCGTGATGCTGTACGACGGCGCAATTCGCTTTATGGAGAATGGTCGCTACGCGATGGAAGGAAATGACCTTCAGCGTCAGAACGACCAGATCCAGCGCGCCCAGAAAATTGTTTTCGAACTCATGGCCACTCTCAACATGGACAAGGGTGGAGAGATTTCGAGAAACCTCATGTCGCTCTACACATACGTGATTGAGCAGCTTGTCAACGCAAACGTCGAAGACAAGTCGGAACCGATCGACCGAGCCCTGAAGATCATGCGCGAACTCCGCGAGAGTTGGGTGGAGATTGAGCGACGTATGCGAATGGGAGAGATCGAAGAATCACCCGAGGTGCGGCTTGCCGCGTGATGGCGCAGGCGACCGTATTGTAACTCTCAGCTTTGCCATTGAAGACGCCCTTCTCCGACAGGACTACCCCGGTCTCAACAATCTTCTAGAAGCCAGAGAGGAGGAGTTGCTTCAACTTGAAGCAGCAGGCGAAACATTGCCTGCGCGCGTCCTCGCTAATCTTCGCGAGGTTGATGCGCGTATCCTCAAACAGCTGAGGCTTACCCGGGACTCGCTCGGCGAAGAAATCAAAGCCTCACAAGCAAAGAAACCCCCGGTCCGTTCTTATCGAACGGGGACCGGAGGTTCAATCGACTTGGCGAGCTAGCTTTTATCGAAGGACGATTCGCACGGCCCCTGCATCCACGATGAGGAGCAAGAATCATTCATTATCCACTAAAGGCGCTTTCAGCACCGCCCAATTGCACCAAGAAAAGGGGCCCCTGCTCGAATTGAGCAGGGGCCCTACTATTATTCGCTGCGTGTGCGATTAAGGGTTGAACTGGCCCATGAATGCGGTTCGATCAACCGACATCGTATAGCTAGCTCGTGAGATTCGCTCTGGCAGCACCGTGCGGACCAAGACCTTCATCTTGTTCCCACTTAGATACTTCGAAACGCTTTGGAGGCTTACGGTTTGGGTAACCGCACCCGATCCCAGATTGAACGACTGAAGCAGTTCCCAGTTTTTGGAGGTGTAGTTCCAAACGAACAGGTTGGCAGTTGAAGTTGCCTGAGCTGAAAGCTTCACGTAGATTCGACCGTTTCGGAACTTCGAAACACTATTCGAAATCGCAAATTCGGACGTCATCGCAGCGATGTTGCCGAGGCCCGGTACGACCGAACTGCGGACATTGAACGTAACTCCATCATCCGCCGAGACTGAGGTGCTTGCTCCGTTCGAGCTTGAACCCTGGAAGAACGCTGGGTTCTGTCCGTTGGCGA
>JBBRHU010000237.1:0-5625 GCA_038222255.1 Fimbriimonadales bacterium
AGCGCCAAGAAGAAGAGGTCCGAAAGAAGACTGGAGAAGCTCTTGCGCTCAAGGCTCAGTGGAAGCAAGCGCAAATCCAGAGTTCAATTTCAAAGGCTCTTGATGGTTTGACCTTCGAGAACCAGTTTGAAGGATTCGGCGCGGCTCAAGAGAAAATCCGCATCGCTCAAAGCGAAGCGGCAGCTCGACACGAAATGCAAGCTGGCTCTTTCCAGGGCAAGATGATGCAACTCGAAGACAAGGCGCGAGACTACGAAGCCGAAGAAGCATTGAACTCACTCGAATTGAAGCTCGGCCTGACCAAGCCTGCGACCACAACTGAGACGGCAACGCAAACGGTCTCGATTGGAGGACCAAGCGCGAACCCAGAAGAGGTCAAGATGCAGTCAGAAGCAGAGAAGCAGCTCGAAGAACTTGAGAAGCGACTGAAGGGCAACTAAGCTTCCGCAAACGAATAGCCCCGCTCCAAGCTTGGAGCGGGGCTATTTTGTTTACTTCGCTAGCTTTCTGGATACCGACCGGACGAAGAGAAGACCGGGCGAAGGCTCCTGTTCTCCACCGGCATTGACGATTGCGACGACCACAAGGTTAAGCGCTGGATAGATTCCAAGCTCCGCTCGAAACGTTCCATTCGAACCATTGTGTCCATGTCGCACTGGAAGCCCAGGGTCTCGCTCCACGCCGAAGCCTGCGCCATAAGAGAAGTTCGGACCGCCGTCGGCTGAGATGCCTTCCTGCATGAGCTTCACAGTCCGGGCTTTCAGGAAGCCATCCTCGCCCTTGAGTCCCTTCAGGTGAACGGCTCCAAACTTAGCGAGATCTGCGACGGACATCATGATTCCACCACCCGCGCCTACGAACAAGGTCTCGATAGGTCCGCGAAAATGCATAGGCTTCAGACCGTTTTCGCTCCGAATGTGCCCCGAAGGGATCTCGGACGGGTAGGTGTCCGCGCCGATGTATGAGTGTGAGAGACCGAGAGGTTTGAAGAGTTCCGTTCGGAGAACCTCCTCGTACGGTTTCTTTTCGACCGTTTCGATCACCTTTGACAGCAGCGCATAACCCGCGTTCGAGTAGTGGAACTCCTTTCCTGCCGGCGCAATCGGATCGCGACCAAGGATGTCCTTGGCATAGTTCGTTCGGATGTCGATCGGCGACTTCGCTTCACCGACGATGCGCAGGACTACGTCTCGAGTCATGCCAGGATCTTCAGGAATTCCGCCGCGATGTCGCGCGATCTGCAAAAGCGTAACTCCTTCGTACGCCGCCTTCATGGGAATGCCGGGGAGGGCTTCCTTGAGCGTCTGATCCCATCGTAGCTTGCCCTCCTCTACGAGTTTGGCGAGCAAGGTAGAGCAGAGCGGCTTTCCGATTGAACCCACACTCCAGACGTCATCGTTCGAGACCGACGCAGGCTTGCCAATTTCACGGAGGCCGCTCGAAGCGAGTTCGAGTTTCCCGTTGTGAAGAACTGCGATCCCCATCGCTGGCACTTTCTCATCCTTCTTGATTTGGTCTAAAAGGTCCGTGTAGGAACTCCAAGTCGTGTAGCTCTTTGGAGGGCGTACGTCAGCGCCCCCTGGCCGAGCCATCAGACCGGCGAGCTTTGGTGGGTCTCCAGTGAAGCTGATCGTGAACCGCAGCTCCGTCCCCTCTCGGTCCTTGGCGACGAAGACTGCCTCGGACGCGGATGACGAGACAAAGGTAGAGATTTTGAACGGCGCACCCTGGTTAGCAACCGGCAAGATCCGCTTTACTCGCTCAGCGGGGGGAGGTGAAGATGTGCCGTGTGCTTCCAAGAAGGCGAGAATCTTCTTCTCATCCTTCGTGTTTATCGCGGCAATGAACTCCTCGGATAGCTTCTGTGTCTGTTTGCCCGCGTCCTGGGTAGGAGGAGCGTTGCCAAGCGTGCTAAGGCCAAGAAACACAGCGAGAGGTGATGAAATTTTGAATTCTCGCAACATTACACTTCAGGTACGCGTCCATTAAATTGAAAAGTTTCATAATTTCAATTTAATGGACGACTCGCTCACGCTGACCAAGGCCCAGATCGATGCACTCACCTCGCCACCGCGAGGCAAGGTGTACGAGGCGTTACGTCGGATGGGGAGTGCAACCGCGATCGAAATCGCGAGTTCAATTGGGAAATCACCGGCGACAATCCATTACCACCTGCAAGAGCTTATCGCCGTCGGGCTGGCGACGGAGGTGGGGAAGATCCCAAGCGCACGACGCCCAGTTTCCGTCTATGAGGCTTCAAGTCGAAAGGTTCGGCTCCCTGATCCTGCCGCCGAGCCTGGAGTTTCTGAGTCCATGCGGAAGATGGTGAGCAACAGTCTGAAGCGTGCAGTCCGCGATTTTGAAGACTCGTCGATTCGGGCTGAAGAAAACCCTGACGAACACCTTGCTCCGATGGTGATTCGCCTAAATGTTCGCCTGAAGGACGAAGATCGTCTCATGTTTGAACAGCTGATCGAGGAGGCAGTCCAATTTGCTGACTCAAAGCGAACCGAAGCTGGGAGGCCACTTCACTGGGCTTCAATCCTCATCGAAACCGCGAAGTGATGCTGTGCTACTTCTTCGTCCAGCTGGCGATCCCAACCCATCGATCCGGATCGTACAGCGTTGCTGTTCGAGGCTCCGCTGCGGGTGACCAGACGAGAACCATTTTCCCAACCCGTCGGACCTTTGCGTCTGACCTTACGGCCAGCGTCGCACCCGAGCCAGAGTTGTAAATGGTTTGCTCTTGCCCAAGTTTTCGCACGAGGATCTCAGGACTTTCAGAATCGAGGAATGCCATCGTTTCCCTCCCTTCGATCAGATCACGTCGTCTCGCGCCTTGGAGGTCGATTCTAAGGGCAACGGTGGCACCATAGGGTGTTTTTTCGATAGCGTTCACCACATCTCCGGTTGGGTTTGACGCCGCAACGAGGTTGTCTCCAAGGTGCAGGTAGTCAAAGTCTCCACTCTTCGGGTCGTAACTCGCGACCCCCCACTCCTCAGATTGTCGGGTAACCACAAAGAGCTTTCCGTTCAGCTGCGTGAGAGAGTCTCCAATCCCTCTTCGTGCCAGCGAGATTCCCGTGAACTTGCCCACAAGCTGCGGTTCCGGGTTCCGGCTATCAAGGTTGACGCGGACGAGAGCTTCTAACCACGGCGATCCATCTGGTTCATCCCATCGGAGAAGGAAGTAGACCATCGAACCGAATCGAACTGATCCCGAGATTGCGCTCGCATTCTTAGTGCGCTTGCCCGCTCTAATCAGATCTAGCGTGTGCAGAATCTCATTCCGGCTAGATGTTCTTGGGGAGACAGCAATCTCTGGATATCGCGTCACACGGTATTTGCCGCCTGCCCGTGTGCTCAGTCCACGAGCATCCCACACAGCGTACACGTCGTTCTTTCGGAATAATTTGACCTTGGGTTCATCGGCCAGAGAACTCAATCCCACCACCGTTGAAGTGTTTGCCTTGCGAATGGTGAAGCTTTGTTTGCTAAACTCCAATGTAACTTTGTCTACCGGTTTGGTCTGGGTAGGCAAGGCGGGGCCGCTGGAGAGCGCGATGAGGATTGATGCGATGGTCATACCAGTAAAAGAGCGAGGCCGATTCTAGTGTACTGCTCTGATTGCCCTCGTTTCGATGCTGAAAAGAAGCGGTGTGCAGATGGCAAGGTGAATCCCCAAAAATGGGAGATTGCGATCGAAGTATCTCAGGTGCTCGGCCTCCGTTCGATTTGCACTTACAACGATTTTCGCGAGCGAATTATAGCGAGTCGGCGTCCCATCGAGGCACCGAAGCCTCCGAGTCAAGGGTAACTTGATTCCATGCATTTTCCGATCGAGGACCTGACCCCGCGCGAGATCGTCGCCCGGCTCGACGAATATATCGTGGGCCAGAATGCGGCAAAAAAAGCCGTCGCGGTTGCTCTTCGAAACCGATACCGTCGCCAAAAGGTCGATGAAAAGTACCGAGACGACATCCTCCCTAAGAACATCTTGATGATGGGGCCGACGGGGGTTGGAAAAACGGAGATTGCACGCAGACTCGCGCAACTGGCTCGGGCCCCTTTTATCAAAGTTGAAGCAACGAAATTTACCGAAGTCGGATACGTCGGACGTGACGTTGATTCAATGATCCGAGACCTTGCTGCCATGTCAGTCAGGCTGGTCGAAAAAGAGCGAATGGAAACGGTTAAGGATGAGGCCGAGCGCAAAGCCCTCGACCGACTCGCCGAGCTCGTGCTCGACACCCAGCCCCAAGACGTGGTCGCAGTTTCCTCATTCGACATCTGGAATCCATCCTCAGAAGAGTTCGATCCAGAGGCGTTTGAAAATGGTCGTAAGTTGCGAGAAGAAAAACTCACCGAAATCCGTGCTGAATTGGTGCAAGGCAAGCATGCGGATGTCGAGGTGGAAGTTTCGGTTGAAGAAGCTAACAACCCGTTCATGCAAGTCTTCAGCAACCAGGGCATTGAGGAAATGGGGATCGACACTAGCATTCCCGGCGGCCCGTTTGGTTCGCGAACCAGCTATAGAAAGGTGACGGTTGTCGAAGCTCACGGCCTCCTTTTTGAAGAAGAGGCAAAGCGACTTCTTGACCGAGCGACCATCCATCGCGAGGCAGTGTTGCGAGCTGAACAGACAGGGATTATCTTCATCGATGAGATCGATAAGGTCGCTGGAAAGAATGGCGGAAGTGGCCCCGACGTCTCCAGGGAGGGCGTGCAGCGCGATTTGCTCCCGGTCATTGAAGGCTCGACTGTTCCCACGAAGTTCGGTCCTGTGCGAACCGACCACATCTTGTTTATCGCCGCCGGTGCCTTTCATCTCAGCAAGCCGTCGGACCTGATCCCAGAACTTCAGGGCCGATTGCCGATTCGCGTCGTGCTTGAGTCCTTGAAGATGGACGACTTCAAGAGGATTCTTCGAGAGCCGAAGAATGCTCTAACGCGGCAATACGAGATGCTGCTCGCTGCGGACGGAATAACGTTTTCGTTCACTGACGATGCGCTCGACGAGCTCGCTGTGATGGCCGCCGCCGTCAACGAGAAGATCGAGAATATCGGCGCACGTCGACTTCATACGATGATGGAGAAGCTGCTCGAAGAGCTCGCTTACCTCGCTCCAGAAATTGAGCCAAAGGCGTTCGTGTTCGACCGGTCCAAGGTTCGCGAAATCCTTGGACCGTATGTCGATGATCCCGCCCTCGGGCGAGAAATGCTCTAGCGGACCTCGATGGTCGCGACACCGTACGCGGGAAGGGTGAACGAAACCTCGCCTTTCCCTAGTCGTACCGGCAGTGTCCCTGGGTTCTTCGGAGCGGTGTACTGAGCCAAGAATCCACGAGCCGACTTGGACTTGTGCTTGCCAAGTCCCACGGTAAAGGCCTGTGGGTGGTCGAGCTTGTTCACGGCAACAATCGTCATGCGGTTTCCACCCATCGAGTCGAGAGCGGCGAACACGGCTTGCGAGGCAGCTGACTCCCCTTTCGTCGTCACGGCAAGATCTCCAAATTGGCTCCCCTTGCCGTCAAAGTCTAGAAAGACGTTGAATGCGGCCAATTCCGCTTTGTGCTTCACGTCCATCCCCCAGTTCGCGCCAGCAAAAACTCCGAGCCGTCCGAA
>JBBRHU010000238.1:0-5542 GCA_038222255.1 Fimbriimonadales bacterium
AACGGTAAAACGATGGCCGAAAATCTCGCCGCCGTCCCCTCGCCCGATGGTGAGGTCGTTAGGTCGTGCGCTGAGGCCTTCTCCGAGAACGGTGGACTTGTGATTGTGCGCGGCAATCTTGCGCCAGAGGGTGGAGTCGTAAAGACCACCGGCCTCAAAAATTTCCGCCACGTCGGACCTGCTCGCGTGTTCGACAGCGAGGAAGCAACGATGAAGGCCGTCCAAGCACGAGAAATCGTTGCCGGAGATGTCGTCGTGATCCGTTATGAAGGGCCGAAGGGAGGGCCGGGGATGCGAGAGATGCTTGGTGTTACTTCTGCCATCGTCGGCCAGGGGCTTGGATATTCCGTGGCACTACTTACCGACGGTCGATTTAGCGGAGCCACCCGTGGTCTCATGGTCGGTCATGTTGGCCCTGAAGCTCAAGACGGCGGACCGATCGCGCTTGTCCAAAATGGAGACGTGGTCACCCTCGACGCAGATACTGGCGAGTTGTCGGTGGCGGTATCAGAGGAAGAATTCGCTGCTCGGAAGCAAGCTTGGGTCGCCCCGCCGCTAGAAACTCGAGGTGCACTCGGCAAATATGCTCGACTCGTCGGTCCAGCTTATAAGGGTGCTGTAACCTTTTAGCTGAACTATTTAGGAGCAAGCACCTCGTTTGCTCCTTCCTCACAAGATTCAAACAAATCCGTGTGATCCTGTTCTTCATGGAACAAGATGACGCAATCATAGGAACACTTTATTCCCGACGTGATGCGTTGCTCCTGGCCGGGCAAGCAGGCCTCGGGCTCGCTGTTGGTGGCCCGATGAGCAAGATGCTGGGTGGGTTTGGCCAACAGACCAAGCCCCGAATCAATATTGTCGCAAGTCCACAACTGGAAGAAGGGCCATTCTTTGTTGAAGAAAAGCTCAACCGATTTGATCTCACCCAGGGCTCAACGCGTCCGAGTGTCTTACGTGCTGTACCGCTCGAAATCGAGATCACCCTCCTAAAACTGTCCAAAGATAGCGCCGCACCCTTGGCAAACGCGCAGATCGACCTCTGGTGCTGTGATGCAATCGGCGTTTATTCCGACGTGAATCACCCGATGAATCATGAAAATACGGCAGGGAATCCGTTCCTGCGTGGTTACCAGATCACAAATGCGGAGGGTCACGTCAAGCTCAAGACCATCATTCCCGGCTGGTATCCCGGTCGCGCACCTCACATCCACCTCAAAGTGCGGACATTCTCTGAGGCTCACAAGCTGACGGCGGACTTCACGTCGCAGTTCTTCTTCTCTGACTCAATTGTCAAGTCGATCTATTCAGCCGGTCCTTACAAAGACCGCCCAACTCCAGACACTCCAAATCCTCGCGACCACGTGTTCAATCAGCGAGAATCCGACGGCACACGTGCTGGATCGCTGATGACATTAGATGCAAAGAAGATCCTTGGCCAGGACGCCTTTCGAGCGAACTTCACAATCGGGTTAACCGATCAGAACTTCACCGCGCAACGACGCGGTCGTGGTGGTGACGAGATGCTGGTGGAGTGGGAAAACTTCTAACTTGACTCATCCCTCCCACGTCTCGAAAAGAGTAAAGATGCGGGAGGGAGGTTGAGAGCTAAAGGACGATGACAGAACGGATGACGTCGCCGGTTTCCATCTCGTGGAAGGCATCTTCGACTTCGTGGAGCTTGATCTTGCGCGTGACCATCTCGTCGAGCTGAAGCTCGCCTTTGAGATAGAGGTCCGCCAGGATCGGGAAGTCATGACTTGGCAAAGTGTCGCCGCAGTGACAGACTCGTAGGCTGGCCTTATTCCAATACACACCGGTCGCCATATCGCCGAGGTTCAGGTTCACGGAATCTGTCGCGGCGGGAAATCCAATGGTAGTCGCCGTTCCTGCGTAAGAGAGCATCTTGATCGCCTGCTCGGTGCAGGCGGGAATGCCAGTTGCTTCGAAGGCATACTCGACACCGCCGTCCCAGCCGTCTTCGGTTAGCCTTCTCACCTCTGCGACAGCGTCCACTTCCTTCGCATTCACGGTGTGGGTTGCTCCGAAGTCCTTTGCCCAACGGAGCTTGGTTGGATTCACGTCAACGCCGATGATCTGCTTCGCACCAGAAATTCGCGCTCCTTGGATGACGCTCAAACCAACTCCACCACAGCCGATCACCGCAACGCGGGATCCTCTCGCCACGGGCGTGGTGTTAAAGGTTGCGCCGACGCCAGTGATTACTCCACAAGCGAGCAGGCAGGCTTTGTCCAGAGGCATCCCTTCCGGCATCTTGATCGCGGCCTTTGCATGAACCACCGTGTGCGTCGAGAACGTTCCACAGCGGAGAACCTGAGAGCAGACTTCACCATCGCTTGCGCGGCGAATACGTGGGCCGGGGCGCAGAGCCATATAGCATCGTCGAGGATCTCCTCGGCGACATGCAGGGCACTGCTCGCATGGGGCGCGATAGGCAATGACCACGGGATCGCCGACTTTGAGGTGAGTGACGCCTTCGCCTACTTCCCGCACATAGCCCGCACCTTCGTGACCGAGAACAATCGGGAAACGCATGCCGTTACCGTTCAGCACCTTCACCGTGAGGTCGGTGTGGCAGACACCACTCGCAACAATTTCGATCAGGACTTCGTTCGGACCTGGAGAATCGACGAGAATTTCACGCACAACGGCAGCTGCGCCGGGTGCTTCAAGCAAAACTGCTTTTCCTGAGGTGGCCATGCCAACATCTTAGCCCAGTCGCTGCACCAATGCTACTGTGAGCCGGGCTAAGTTGGTCATTGCCCCGGGATGCATGACTTCGTACCCGTGGGTGTTGTCCATCGGCAAGCCAAGAGTGATCGGGCGAGCGCACAATCCCTTTCCGGCTGCGCACGACGCGTCGCTCCCGCCCCGCGAAAGCGCCTGGAACTGCAGTTGCATTCCAAGTTCTCTCCCAAGTGAGTCGAGGAGATCGCCATCAGCCGCGCTCATCGTTGCATAAGCGTCTGTCACCCAGACAGTGGGCTGGTCGTTTAGAAGAACAGGTGCATCGGGAACGTGTGGGCCAAGTTCTAGCGCGATACAAACAGCGGGTCGGACCTTTTGGAGGAAGAACAGCGCACCTTCCCCCCCGACCTCCTCGGCAGCGGTGGCGACGAAATAGCCATTGACATCCTGATCTTTCAGGATTTGCAGGGCCAATATCCAACTGACGAGATCGGCTCGATCATCGAGGAAATAGCCTGCGATGAGTTCTCCAACCTCGGTGAGCTTTCGTCGCTCAGGAGCCACGACAACGCGTGTACCAGGGCGAATGCCTGCCGCCGCCAGTTCATCCGGTGTCCGACCCGTAATGATCGTGGTCATTTCCCACGTGAGGGGAGACTGTTTTGCCGCGACAACTGTGCTCGCCTTGCTCTCCGTGTGAACGGATCCAAACGAAATCACTCCAGCAACCACCTTGTGCTTCCCGAGAATCGAAACTGGACCTTCGCCGAGCTTCCATGGGTGCAGTCCGCCGAGCATTCCGACCTTGAGCCTCCCATCGGGCAGCACCTGGCGAACGAGCATTGCGATTTCGTCCATGTGCGCGGTCACAACCCACTTGGGCTCGCCCGTTCCTAGTCGGACAATGAGGTTGCCTTTTGCATCTGTCTCGTGGGTCAGGCCGAGCAAATCAACATGCCTCGCGACGGCCAGCCGAACGAGTGCTTCTTGACCCGCAGGACCGGGAATCGAGACGAGTTCTTGCAAAAGAGAGAGCGACACGTCGATAGTTTGGCCGAAATTCCTAGTTCAGGGGCGTGGAGAAGCAAATGATCTGAACCTAAAACCGCAAACGCGCATACAATATTGATGACAATGGCAACTGTCGCAGATTGGCCGATCGAGGAAGACGTCCACTATCCTCCACCAAACGATATTCCGGACCTCGTCGCTGGCGACGTTAGCTTGCGGCTGAGGGAAATCCAACCCGCACTACCGGATGCTCGATGGGCGGCGGCACTCCTTTTCGATATCATCGACGAGTTATCCGGCGAGACTGCTGGATACATCCACCTCCGGCTGGCCGATCTTCCAGAGCTGATTTACCACGGTGGCCACATCCGCTATGGGGTCTTGGAAGCCTATCGTGGCAGAAGATATGCAGCAAAAGCGTTGCACATGCTGCTCCCTATCGCGAGGCGCTGCGGAATGAATATTCTCTGGATCACCTGCGAGCCTGACAATAAAGCTTCCCGCCAGACAATCGAACTCGCCGGGGGACAACTAGAGGAAATTCGAGCAATCGCCGAATCCAGCAGCATGTACCAACAAGGACGTCGACTTAGCTGCCGCTACTGGATAAGTCTCTAGCCATCTTCAAGGCCTTTACCGACCTTGAGGCCACGCGGTATGTTAGTGACATGAGCTTCATCGGACGTTGGGATATCACGGTGGGTGAGGGCGAGGCCGCGTATCCGTCATGGGTTGAAATCAGTGAGACTGACGGGCGATTCGTCGGCAAGGTTGGCAGCGCTCGACCCGTGCCGATCGTGGAGATTTGTGGCGAAGCTCTCCACTTTGAACTTCCTCCCCAGTACGAGGGCTACCCAAACGACCTTTGCTTTGATGGGGTTCTTGCTGATGGCGTGATCACCGGTACGACGAACGCAAAAGACGGCTCCCTGCTCCCTTGGACCGCGAAACCGGCTCCTGAGTTTGTGCACATTGGCATGCCGATCTACGGCCAATCGATTGATATCATTGAGACCCCGTGGCACGCTCGATGGCCAGAGATGGAGAACCACTGGTCGGTCGTGGATGGAGACCTCGTGAATTCGAAGCAGGGCACCGACCTTGTGACAGATGCCTCCTATTCCAATTTCAAACTTGAAGCCGAATATAGCTATCCCGTGGACAGCAATAGCGGAATCTACTTGCGAGGTCGATACGAAGTCCAGGTGCTTGATGACTATGGAAAAGAGCCTAGTGTTGGTTCGAGCGCCGCGATCTACGGATTTCTTGCTCCCAAAGTGAACTCGGTTAAGCCTTTTGGCGAGCGCAACATTGCAGAGATCACGCTCATCGGCCGTGAGGTAACGCTTGTCCTGAATGGCGTGACTGTTCATGACCACGCAGAGATTCCTGGAATCACGGGAGGGGCCTTAGAAAGCGATGAAGGTGCTCCTGGCCCCATACTGATTCAGGGCGATCACGGTCCGGTGACTTATCATCGTCTAGTGCTCACTCCAATCACGTTCGGCTGAACCTAATGGAACGACCAGATCCCGATAAGCTCCTCGCACTCATCCAGAATGAGGAGATCAAGGCCACACGAGGCAACCTTAAGGTCTACCTTGGGATGGCGGCCGGAGTCGGCAAAACCTTCGGCATGCTCAGCGATGGGCAAGAATCCAAGAGACGCGGGATCGATGTTGTTATCGGCTATCTCGAGCCCCATGGCCGCGTGGAAACGGAACGTGTCGCTGAGGGTCTGGACCAGATTGCAAACTTGATGGTTGAGCATCGCGGAGTGAATATCCGCGAATTCGATCTCGACGCGACCCTTGCCCGACAC
>JBBRHU010000239.1:0-5516 GCA_038222255.1 Fimbriimonadales bacterium
CAAATGAACTGCTATGGAGGCTTTGTGCCAGACATGAACGGAATGCTGGACTACGCAGACTACTACGCAAAGGTGATGGTCGAGAACGGGATGGAGTACATCGACTTTGATGGTCTCGAAAGCACCCTCTACCAAAACCACGGCTACTTCGGAGTGAGAAGGTTCCTTCGACGTTTTGTCGAAACGTTTGGCAAGATGACCAATGGGAAAGCGCCGCGCATTATGGGATCCTGCGTCTTCGCCGGAGCATGGGAATACATGAGCGTCTGCAACGTCGGAGGCGGAAACAATATGTTCGATCCAGTCCTCAACCGCTGGGGAATCGAAGGCAAGGACGTTCGAAACGGCCTGAGCAACAGCTATTTCCCGCCAACTTTTGGAATCCAAGACTTTCACTCGGACTGGTCGACCTACGACATCGAAAACTTACAAGCGAAGGCGATCGGCTGGGACGCAACCTACATGCTTGGCCTAAACCAGAAAGTCGTGGAGGCGAGCGGGGAGAAGAAGGAAATGTTCAAGGCATTCCGCACTTGGGAAGATGCCCGTGCAACTGGGGTCTTTACCCCCTCGGTGAAGGAGCGCTTGCGAGATCCAGAGTACAAGTTCCACCTCGAAACCATTGCCGATGGAACTCTTCGCCTCACCCCCGTACACGAACTTCGCCTAAGCTCTGGCAACCTGGTTAACCCGTTTCCACAGCAGCCGCTTCAATTTTCTCTGCAAATTGGTAAGACAGTCGATGGCCTGTCAATCGCTCTACCTGGAGGCACGAGTGTCGCTTGCAGTCACAAAATTGAGGCGGGCCAGTTTGTTATCTTTAAAGAGGGCCGTGCGTACTTAGCCGACAAGGATCGCAAAAAGCTTACTGACTTGACTCTTCGTGGAACTCCGCAGGTGCCGACCGGCCCGTCGACCATGAGTGTCTCGTTTCCCGGCCAACATGCCGTTGCGTACAAACTCACCATTTGGCTCGCGGATAAGCCGATAAACCTCCGAAGGCCGCACAAATGACATGCGCCTTTTTGTGCTTGCTTGCCACGTCGCAAGCCGCCCAGGCGAGTTCGATGATGCCCAGTCCGGCGGTGACGCGAGACCAAGTTCACTTCCTTATCTGTGATTACCCGGGTTCACATCTCGCCAGCACTCGAGCAGTGACCAAGGGTCCGGTGCCGGTTGGCACCGCCACCTGGACCTGCGAACGACGCGGAACCGCCGACTCTTTTCAAGTAACGTTTCGCGTTATCTCCGGCACAGCCAAGGCTCAGGGAGTGGCTGTGGCGTTCGATTTCGCAGACTGGAACGCCAAGAACTACGTGTTGGTGCCTGCCGCTGTCTACAACGGCAACCGACTTCATGCCCTTGAAGGCGGCTACATGCCGCCCTATCCTCGGTCAATGTTCTTTGATCCCGCCCTTCCGGTTACCATGTCGAATAACCCTCGACTCGAGTTGACGCCGGGCAAGCCCTCGCTCATCGAGCTTCTGACTGGCAACGCCTCCGCGCCCGCGATGGCTTTCTTCTCTCCGGTTCAGAAGAAGGGCTTCATCGTGCTATGCGAACAGAAGTCTCAGTTCGGCAATCATGAGCTACGGATCGAGGAAAACGCCCTTCAGAATCGAGCGAGTTTTATCGTGAGCGCACCTGGAGTTCGTGAGCGAGCAGCCGAGTTCGGTGGGTTTCGTCCAAGCGGTGACCACGGGGTCGATTGGAATACTGGCGACGAGCTAACGCTTAACTTCAAGACCTATACCTTCGCCGCGAACAGCATTCCTGACCTCCTCGAAAAGTTCCTCTCTGTGCGCAAGGCACTCACCGGTCAAAACCAACCGAGGGACCTCGTCCCCATGAGCAAGATGGTCGAAACCGTTGCCCCGCGCTTCAAAAAGCGTTGGCAAGAGGCACCGGTCGGCGGCTACTACCTTCCCGAAAACAGCCCAGATTTTCAGCTTGGATGGGTCAGCGGATTCATGCAAACTCCCATGCTGGCTCTCAGAGATCCTATAGAACGCGCCCACGTAGAGCGGCAACTCGATTTTGTCACCGACAAATTGCAGGGCAAAAGCGGCATCTTTTACGGCGGCATTACAGCCACAGGAAAAATCCGTGCGGATCGAGCCCTCGACAATCGAGACTTTGTTTTGACGCGCAAGAATGCTGACGCACTCGTCATGTTCTTCAAGTTTTTCCAGATCCTACAGGCCCAGGGCCACGGCAACGAAATAAAACCGAAATGGGTGCAATCCGCCAGGAGGCTTGCCGTCGCCTTCGCGTCGCTCTGGAAGAGCCACGGGGAGTTCGGACAGTATCTTGACCCGAAAACGGGCGAGATCGCCGTTTTCAACTCCACTTCCGGCGCGCTCGTTCCCGCTGGCCTTGCCATGGCGGCAAGATATTTTCACGATCCAGACCTGCTGAGAATTGCCAAGGAGTCCGCCAACTTCTACTATGTGCGTGACGTGGTTGGGAGGGGATTTACGGGCGGTCATTGCGCGGACATTTCGCATGACCCAGATTCAGAATCCGCTTTTGGGTTCTTGGAATCCCTGATGGCCCTCTACTGGGCAACCGGCGACCGAGCCTGGCTGCAGAAGGCTCGAACTGGGGCCGCACTCGCCGCCACATGGGTTCTTGCGTATGACTACAAGTTTCCTCCTCAGAGCGATATTGGAAAGTTGGGCTCCCACATGGCTGGGGCAGTCTGGGCAAGCGCTCAGAACAAACACGCCGCTCCAGGGATCTGCACTTCATCCGGCGACTACTTGTTCAAGCTATTTCGAGCTACGGGCGACAACCGATACGCAGACTTGCTTCGCGACATTCAGCATGCTCATGTCGAGGCTACTGATATGCCCGGCCATCCAACATGTCGCACGGGATTCGGCGCCTCGATGGAACGCATCCAGCCTACCGATGCAGAGGGTAAGGGCTCGGTGGGAAATTTCATCCAAACTCAGAACGCTGGTGCGAGTTGGGCGGGCTCATGATGTCGTTGGAAATCCCTGGCATCTACGTTTGCACGGACTCGAAATGTCTATACGTCTTCGACCACGTGAAGGCTGTAGTCGTAAGACGCAATTCTCAAGGCGTCACTCTCCGAATCACAAACCCAACTCAGTACGACGCCAAAGTGTCGGTGTTTGCCGAAAGCGCGGCGAAAGCCAAGCATCCCCTTGACTACACCAGTTATCTCACCTGGCCCCGTGTCGCAGTACCGGCGAAATCAACGATTACCGTCAGTGTAAGCCCAGGCGGCTCAGTCCACTAGGAACTATTTGTGACGCCATGTTTGGCTTGGGACACTTCCAGCCCTTCGAGGAGCGTGTTGATGAACAATTATTTCGCGAAAAATGCCCCCGATCAGAGGGGGCGAAGATGCCCTGCTCTTGTGTCCAAGGCGGCCATATGGCATTCAATATCTAAAAGCGTTTCGGATAATGAGTTCAACTTTTTCGTCAACAGATTCCCAGGATCCTCGGCTAGAGAAATGTGATTTCAATCTCTGGAGTGAGTCAACGGTCGAGAACGCATCCTCTTAGTTTGATACACCACCGTAGCCACGTTGCAAACCCCAAAAGTGTGCATGGCCAACCGAGAGTTCGACTGGCCAGCTCGACAGAGCAGAACTAAAATGAGCTCCATCGACGAGGCCGGCTCAGCTACTACACTATGCGAATAGCGTCACAGCGGTCAGTCTCCGGCTAAACAATAAACCCTTATTTGTACCAACGCCCGATCTCCTTAAGCAGGAAATCTACGTCGGAGAACGGGTCGCCTCCGGTGCGCTTCCAGCGGACGAGGCCCTTTTTGTCGATCAGGATCGTCGAATGCAGCTCGAGGTTCTCGAAGTCGTCGTAGCTTGCATATCGCCTCGCAGTAGCGTGATCGAGGTCGGAGAGGAGTGGGATTTTGAAGGTGGCGAGCATTGAGGAGGTGCGGTTGGCTTCTGGCTTAGCCGCGCTGACTGCAACTACGACCGTATCTGCGTCAACGAATTCTGTCATCCGCTTATTGATTGCGGTCAGTTGATCCCTGCAGTGGGCGCATTGGTCGGAAAGGTAGAAGACGAGGAGGACATTCTTGCCGCGATAGTCTTCCAGCTTCGCGGGCTTGCCGTTGACGTTTAGGCAATCGAGCTTAGGTGCGGCGAAGGGTGCCCAGTTGCTGGGCCCGATGGGGTCGAGAGCTTTCGGATCGTAGGGCTTTTCTGGTTTGTAAGTCTCTGCCTTGGGCGTGGCGTTGAGTCCTAGCGCCTCAACTTCGCGCATAATCCGCGATCCAGCTTCGGCGCCATCCCAGACCGCGAGCAACCGACCGGCATAGACCCGAGCTTTGTCGTTTTGTCCAAGCGCCACCCAAGTTTTCGCGAGGCCAGCGAGGCACCAGGCGTCGTTGATCTCCTGCTTAAGAGCGGTTTCGTAGGCTTCAATCGCGCTCGGATAGTCCTTGTTTGCAAGATAAGCGTCTCCGACAAGACGCATAACGGGCCAAGGCTCCGAAGGGGGATCGTCGGAGTATTGCCCCTTTGCTCGAGCCCTCTTTTCGGCGTCGGCGATATTGAGGAGCATCCGCATTCCGTCCATTCGCTGACCTTCGGCAATGAGCAGTTCCGCTTCCGCGACACGGAATAGCAATGGGGTGTCATCTTCGGTCACGGGTGGAACTGGGGGGCCTCCGGGAGGAGCCTTTGCAGCCTCATCAGCAATCGATTTGGCGACTTGCGCTTTTAACACCACCAACTTCTCGCGAGCCTCCGCAGTGCGTTTCAACTTCACCAAGGCGATGATCTCCGCTGCGGTCTTGTAGGGAATGAAGTAAGGATCAACGGGGGTGCCGATGGACTTGCCGTCCAAGATCTCGTTCCAATGCTCGAATTTCAGCATCGCGCGGATCAGGGGTGAGATCGCGGGATAGGAACCTCCCGTTTGCGATGGGTCAGTGGGAGAGGCGAGCATGTCGCGCGCGCCCTGAATGCTGGCGTCACCCCGACCGAGCTGCTCTTGAATGTAACAAAGATAGTCCCGATTGTGGGCGTAGTCCCAGTTCTCAAAAGGAAGCGCGAACCGCTCATTCATGTACCTGAGCTCAACGCGGGTGGCACTGTCCATCGCGAGTGCGGCTTCGTGCCACATGCCAACCTTGGTGTAGATATGACCTGGCATGTGGAGCGAGTGCCCGATTCCAGGGGCAGCTTTTCCGTAGAGCTCGCAACTCGCAACCGCCTGTGCACTATCGATGCCATCCCAGTTATGAATTCGAGCGTGGTGGGCGCCAGGGTGCATCGGGTTCGCAGCGAGAACCTGCTGAATCAGGAACTCATTGGCAAGCGCGCTACCTTCGCCAATGTTGTAGAAGGCAAGTTGGCATTTGGCTTCGATATCATTCGGATAAAGTACGCAGAGTTTTCCCAGATGAGTGAGAAGTGCCTGAGACGCATCTTTGCCCTTCTTGCTCCACGCCGCATCCCACGTCTCAATGTAGAGCCGCTCGCGCTCGGTGACGGTGTCTTTTCGCTT
>JBBRHU010000240.1:0-5515 GCA_038222255.1 Fimbriimonadales bacterium
CTGCGCACCTTCAACGCCGACCTTTGTGGCAAGCTGTGCGACCGTCTCGAACGCGGCAATGAATTCGGGGCGACAGTCGGGGTAGCCGCTATAGTCCACGGCATTCACGCCGATGAAAATATCGTTCGCTCTTGCAACTTCGGCATAGCCCAGGGCAATTGCGAGCATCACCGTGTTCCGCGCAGGGACATAGGTGATCGGAATCTCGCCCGACATGTCGGCCTCCGCTCGATCTTTTGGAACATCGATTTCATCGGTGAGTGCCGAGCCACCGATTGAGTCGAGACCGACTTTCACGAAGCGATGTTCTTTCACTCCCATCGCGATAGCAACTCGTCTTGCGGCGTCGATCTCAGCGAGATGGCGCTGGCCGTAAAGCACCGTCAGCGCATGAACTTCGAACCCTTCATCCTGGGCGATCGCGACACAGGTCGCCGAATCAAGCCCACCGCTTAACAGAACCACGCATTTGGCCATCTCTGGAACCCAGTTTGGCACTTCTAAGGATGCGCACCGCACGCGCGCACCGTGAACTCACACGTTTCAGTCGGGCCATAATTCGAATAGAGCTATGTTCGCCCTCGCTGCTTGTCTCGTTGCCCATCAGGTCACTCACACATTCGCGATCAAAGACGGAAACTTCTTGCTTGACGGCAAGCCGTTTCAAGTCGTCGCTGGTGAGATGCACTACCCACGCATTCCAGAAGCCTATTGGAGACACCGGATCCAAATGGCGAAGGCGATGGGTCTCAATACAATTTCGATTTACTGCTTTTGGAACTTCCACGAGACCGAGCGCGGGAAGTTCGATTTTAGCGGCGGAGCTGATGTTGCCAAATTCGTGAGGATCGCTCAGCAAGAAAAGATGTGGGTAGTCGTCCGCCCTGGACCCTATGTCTGCGCGGAATGGGAGTACGGCGGCTATCCCTACTGGCTCCAAAACATTCCTGGTTGCGTGGTCCGCAAGAACAATCCAGCCTTCCTTCGCGAAGCCGCGAAGTACATGAAGGAGCTAGGCAAGCAACTCGCCCCCCTGCAAGTCACTCGAGGCGGGAACATTCTGATGTTCCAGGTCGAGAACGAGTACGGCTCCTTTGATAGCGATAAGGCATTCTTAGCCGCAACTTTGAAGTCCGTGAAGGACTCCGGAATTGATGTGCCGCTCTTCACCGCTGACGGTGAAGGTCAGATGCCCGCCGGAAAGATCGAAGGAATTCTCCCCGGTTGGAACGGTGGAAGCTGGCCGCGACTGAAGGCCGTGGTTGACAACCATTATCCGGGTGGGCCCTACTTTGTGCCGGAACTCTACCCCGGCTGGCTCTGCCATTGGGGTGAGAAGTTCCCTCGAAACAACGGCGTTGGGATGGTGAGGCAGGTCGAGAACATCGTGAAAAACGGGGCCTCGATGACGCTGTACATGTTCCACGGCGGAACGAACTTCGGGTTCTGGAACGGGGCGAACTTTGGCGGCAACTACCAGCCACATATCACCAGCTACGACTATGACGCACCTTGTGACGAAGCTGGCGGAGCGACTCCAAAATACAAGCTCCTTCGCGAGATGCTGATGAAGTACGCCCCATCGGGGAGCATTCCCCCGGTTCCCGCACCGATCCCAGTCATCACGATCCCTCGTACGACTCTGAAGCCAGTGGCGACGGTACTTGACCTGACAGGCAAAATCACAAAATCGTCGAGCCCTCTCCCCATGGAAAAGCTCGGACAAGGCTACGGGTTTGTGCTTTACCGACATCTGCTCAAGGGAACCGGAGCGAAGATTCTCAGCATTGAGGGGATCCGAGACTATGCCGTCGTCATGCTCGATGGGAAGTCAGTTGGAACGCTTGACAGACGCCGACGAGAGAAGAACCTGACCCTAAAGTTGCAAGGCAAATCTGCCCACCGTCTCGAGATCTTGGTTGAAAATGGTGGTCGAGTCAACTTTGGCCAGCAACTCCTCGATAACTTGAAGGGAATTGTCAGTGCGGTGACTCTTGATGGAGAAGGGTTGAAGGGCTGGGAACAAGTTTCTCTCCCGATGGCTACCGTCCCGACGGGATCGGGCAAGAAGGTCAGCCCGAATGTGCCCACCATCTACCATGCGAACTTCCAGCTAACCAAGGTGGGAGACACCTACCTTGATCTTCGCGGTTGGACTAAAGGTGTCGTTTGGGTGAATGGTCAAAATATCGGCCGCTACTTCAAGATTGGACCGCAGCAGACTCTCTTTGTGCCGGGAGTCTGGCTCAAGAAGGGCAAGAACACGGTGACTGTCTTTGAACTTGTCGAAACAAAACGGACCAGCATTGAAGGTTTGAACAAGGCAGTCCTCGATGAGAACGTCCCAGAGGTAGCCAAAACAAAAACGCCACGAGCAACTGCCGCGCCTAAGTTTGAAACCGAGCACGTAGTCATCGAGGGTGAATTCAAACCTGGAAACGATTGGCAGACCATGAGCTTTGCTCAGAAATCGGGTCGGTTCCTCTGCTTCGAAACGCTCTCCACGTTCGGGAACGAAGACTTCGCCACGGCAGCTGAAATCCAGCTGGTAGGGGTGGACGGAAAGCCGATCAATCGCTCAAAGTGGAAGGTCGTCTGGACCGACAGTGAAGAGACTCTCTCTGAAGACGGTTCTGCCGACAACTTGATCGACGGCGATCGCGAGTCCATTTGGCACTCGATCTGGAGTCAGCCCCACAAGGGTCAGCCTCACCGAGTCGTGATTGACCTGGGTGCTAACACAACTGCGACCGGGTTCCGCTACCTTCCGCGGTCTGGTGGCGTGCGCCCCGGAATGACGAAGGGCTTCAGGGTCTACCTGAAGGGTTAAACATCGATCTTCGGGACCATCTCCCATGGTCCCGAAGTCAAGAGGCGCTGCATTGCTTCGTCCCATTCTGGGAATGAATGGTGAGTGTGCGGATATGGCAGCTCAACCGGCCCCTCGGTGAGTCCCCACTCCTTGAGAAGCGGGCGAAAGTGTTCCAAGTCGCCGCGGAGATAGATGATGTCGTGCTGATCGTAGAACAGCGATGACTCGCCGCCGTGGCCGATGATCCAAAAATTATGCCGAGCATCTTGCTCTAAGAACGGACCGAATTCTTCCATCCACCCTTGAAGCGCGGGAAGATCCATCGGCTCCCGTCGAACATAGCTCCCCATTCTCGCCCCCTCCGTCGGTTCGACAAGCGCGTAGCCCAAGGTGTAGGGGGTTGGAAATTGCTCAGCTAGGGCAAGCATCAATGCGGCCTGCTGGTCCTTCGGCGCTACCGAGAGGCACTTCCGCTCAGGGACGTTGCAGTAGTGGTCGTCATAGCGAAACGCCTGAATCCCCCCTCCCGAAACGTATGCGCCAAAGCGGAATGGTTGCATGTTGGTTTATTTTGACATGCTGCACTGAGATTGACACGATCACGCCAATTCTTTAGAATTGAGGAACAAAGCTAGAAACGTCAGCCCTATACTTTTTATAGTTAGTAACTGTTAATGATGCTCCCGATACGCCGGAGGCCGTGCCATTTTGGTGTATTCAAGCATCTAGCGGTTCACTTCTGGCATACAGGTTAATAATGAATGAACCCAACGAATCGTTTGATGTACCTTCTCGCACAGAAAAATCTAGGTGGGACCAAGTTAAGGACAAGCCAGCACACAAACTCTGGCTGCTCTTCACACCAATTTTTGTGTTCGGCGTAGTGAGACTTAATTGGGTCGGGCAGGTGCGCGATGTCATGTCTAGCGAAAGCATCGCCGAAGGGCTTGTAAGTACATCAACATTCGAGGACAAGGGAATCATCACCTTTTCTTGGATCTTCCTGTTTACAACCTGTGCAGCCATCTGGATCACATTCCTACTCTATCGGCTGTTGTGCGACATGGCATCTCAGGAGCGAAAGCGTGACAAGTTGGACCCTATTTCAAATTTTATACTTTCAGCTGCACGGAATACTTTAGTTATGTACGCTACTGCTAGACAATCTAGTTTTGAATGCTGCAAGAACCCATTTTCCATAGAGAGAAGAGTGCTTGTGTACGGCTCTGTGGGGTTCGGGTTGATACTAGTGCCAACCTTGATTCTACTTGCGCTAACTTCGCACGGCTACGTTGCCTCTCCAGGGGCCGCTTACTTTGCCTCGCTCATGCTATTTACACAATTGAGTTTTTCACTGGCGATCTTCCATTTTGCCCTTAACAATCGAAGCGAATGCGCGTCACCCGTTGAGTTCGTTCGCGTACTGCTGTTTCCACTCATGCCAGTTATCCTAGTGTATAGCCTGCTGATGGCAATCGGCACGTGGAGCTATGTTGTCGGAGCGACGGCAGCGCTATTGTCGACTTATCCAGCCTTCCGATGTCTGGGGGTTGGAATAAGCAAGCTCGTTTTTATACGGAAGTCTGGCAAGCCGTCCAAAACGTACTTAACTCTTCTTTCCTTGACTTGTCAATTTATTCCACTCGCGTTTTTGTTGAAAATCGGAACCTTGGAAAATACTCTGCGCGACAATACTGCTCTATTCAACGAGTCGCCGAAAGATAAGTTTGCGAATGCCACCCAAGCGACAATGTCCAAAGTTAAACTAGCGGATTTCAAGCCGAAGGTGGACCCGGATTTCCCAACTGTTGCAATTTCGTTGGGGGGCGGTGGGTCCCGAGCAGCACTTTTCGGCGCGTTAATGCTTGAAAGACTATGGTGGACCCCCGTGGATCTAAAAGAGGCATTGGGACGAACAGATGGAAAAGCTTGCCTAGCGGAATCAAACTGGAACAAGATTCCGAAGGAGATTCGCAGCCACCTAGAGCGCAACGTGAATGGCAAGACGCAGCGTTTTCCGGGACGCCTGCTCTTACTGAATTGCCGGTTACTGAGTGGAGTTTCTGGAGGCGGGGTTACTGGCCTGTACTGGAACGAATCCGTGAGAGCAATCGCAGAATCGCTTTCATCGAAGCTGGAACCTACGATGAGGAGGCTGCTTGCCCTCGAGGTGTACTTCGGTGGATCGAGGGCCGATTTAGCATACGATTCCACGGCCAACATGGAAGCCTTCATCAAGACCAGCGAGCATCTGCATGGTCAAGATCGATTGAGTCAAAGCCAAATCTCAGATTTGGAGCGCATTACAAGCATCCAGGACCTCCGACAGAACTTCCTAGCCGAGATCATTTGCGGTGCACTGAATCCACTGAGGGGAAGAGTGCAAAGCATAACCGACTACTGGGCCAAGTGCTTCCGCTGGCAGGACCGCGCTCTAAGCGCACATGCAAACTCTGAAAAATCCGGAGTTTTGCCGCTGGGCTTATACAATGCAACACTAACTGAAACTGGAGAGCGGGTCGTTATCACCAATGGAGGATCTGACCTCTTCCTCTCAGATTTCTCGTTCGGTCAGGAGTTCGAAGAGTCGCTGTTGGAAAGACGCGTCTTAGAGGCGGTTCCAATCCGGGCAAGTCCAGGTGGCGCAATTCCGCTGCACAGTGTTGACAGTGAATCGAATCCTAGACTTTCGGTCGTCGCCTG
>JBBRHU010000241.1:0-5500 GCA_038222255.1 Fimbriimonadales bacterium
CATAGTGCTCGACAAGCGTGTACGGCGTCTTAGGTGTTCGCTGGGCGTTTTCGGCGATCCGATCGATGGTGTTCGCCCCGAGAAGTGAGACTGCAATTCGTGATTGCTGTGAAGAGATGACTTGACGAAGGGGTGCATTCCAAGGGCTTGCTGACTCGTCCGAGGTCATCGTTTGGAGAACCGAGACGGGATAAGTCATCGCTCCCACTTGGAGGAAGTTTTTGACCAATAGCTGGACAGCGTATCGCTGATCGGCGGCGCTAACTGCCTCAATCGGCATTCGCTCGACAGCGTCACCCTTGTAGGTTCTTGAGATGTTTACGCCACCGACAAATCGGCTAATGTTTCGTGCTTCGCGCATTTTACGAGCGAGTAGCGAGAGCAACAGGCCAGTGCGCTTTGAATAGGGCTCGCCGGCCTTTGGAGTGTTTTCGATCACGTTCGCCTGCGCACGATTGATCGCCTGCATCATTGCTGCCGAGAACTTCATCGGATCTTTTGCAGCGTCGAACTTTACGGCTCGCGGGTTCCAATCGGTGCCAGCTTCTTCGTCGGATGAATAGGTAAGTCCAGGCAGTCCGTTCTTGGCGGCGATGCGACCGAGCTCAAATCGCTCGCTGACCTTATCAGAGTCAATCGGTTTGTATCCGTATTCGATCGCCCATCTGTCGTAGGGTCCGATCACGCTGGAGAAAAAGTCGCCCTTTCCACGCAGCACGGCGGCCGCGTTGATGGGGGTGTAATCCATCACGCTCGCTGAGACGCCAAGTTTAGAGGTGATCGCTTGATCGCCGAGCTGCTCAGTCGTTAGGTTGGTTGATCCCGCAAAGTTGTGGCGAAGACCAAGACAGTGGCCCATCTCATGGCAAACCATGTCACTTAGGAAGCTCTTAACGAAGTCGACCTTCGATAGCGCCATTCCGGGCGGTAGCGCGCTCCACATTGCCATTGAACTCTCCGCAAGTTCTTGAGCGAAATCGCATCGCTCGTGGCTTCGGTGATTCTTATCAAGCGCTTTCTGCCATGTTCGCATGAGCTTTTCTTGCGGGGAGGCAAAAAGGCGGAAGCTTTCACTATCCGTTTGTGCGGTCTGTCTCAGCACGAATTCACGAACGTTCAGGGCGCTTCCGTCAAAGCTCTGCTGCGACCTTGTGTACTCGATCATCATGTCCCGAATCGTGTTCGAGTCGATCGTGATGCTCGCGTTGAAAATCTGACCAGTCAGCGGGTCTGTGCGGAAAAGACTGATAGCACCGAAAGGTGCGGGAGGGCCAACAAGCATTCGGACGACGTTATATCTGCCGTCTGCGTGGTTAAAGTCAGGGTCCTTCGGAGTCTCCTGCACCTCAATCGCGTCCTTAAATCCGAGGGGCTCAAAGGCTTTGTTCCACCTTAGGATGCCGTCTCGAATCGCTCCACGGAATTCTGCCGGAATGGAGGGATCCAGCACCCAGACGAGCGGCTTAACCGGCCTGCTTAAGGCTGCCTTGGGGTCGGCCTTTTCGAGCTGGAAACGGTTGATAAAGTGTTCCGTCCGCTCGGCGTTATAGAACCGGTCAAGGTTGAAGAAGTCGTTGCTAAAGAATCCGATGCGGCTGTCTTCAACTCGAGGCTTGTAGCCGGTGTCCTTCCGGAACCAAAAAGTGTAATTGACGGCGACCTGTGCGCTTCGCTCATCTTCAAGGGTGTTCTGTCCGCCAAGGCCTAGGGCAGCCATTAATGACGTTGCCTCGGTTGCACCCCGGGGGTTGATGAAGTGGTACTTCATCGCGACGACCGCGTTATCGTCGAAACTCTTCACACTCTCGACGGAAAGCTTTTCTCGGTCTGGCATGTAGGGACCGCCAAGCATCGACGAAACCGTTTCTTGCAGTCGGAAAAGTTCACCGGTGAAGAGAGTCGTCACATTTATGAGGAGGAGTTTCTTCTCGGGGTTTTGCTGCTCTATTTTGTACGTGCCGAGAATCGCCTCTGGAAAGGTGCGCGAACTACCGAGCGCAAAGGGGTCCTTGGGATCCCACCGATACCGAATGTTTGGTTCCATGAGCCAAAGTTGCTCATCATGGCGATCAAATCGGTAGGTTTCAACATCCTGAGTGCCGAGGAACATTCCCGCATGCATGAGTGCGGTGTCCAGCCCGGTCGCAAATGAAGCTTGAAGGTGAAAGAGCTTGCCCACTCGACTTTCTGGGATTTCGAGAAGGATCTCCTTTCTGCGAACGTAGAAGGTCGAGCCTCCACTGATTTTCTTAAGGTCCTTTACGGCCTTCTCGTAGTCGTCGACTCGCGGATCCTTCTCCGGAGCTTTCGCCGGGACAGCAGCTTGCGCGAGTGCAAGTGACGTCACCCCGCTCCAAAACAATGCAACGATAATTGGCTTCGTCATGCGTAATCCTGAAGTGCAGCCAAAGCGGCAACCCTTACTGATGATGCGAATATATCAGGTTTGAAGGTTCCCTGATTGCTACGCAGCTTGAAACATCCCGTCGATTGAGGGACTGGAGTGATTCGAAGGGACCCTCGCAAGGATTGTTGCGAGTTTTCGCAATATCGCCTCGCTCAGCACATTGTCTGAGTCGTCACTCCTCAGGCAGCGTGAGAAGAGCTCAATGGCCTCTTCCCGACTGAGCGCCAGGAAAATTGTTTCCTGATTTGATTCCACACGCAATAGGTCGGGTCAGCGAAAGATAGAATTCATGGATAGGTAAAGAAAGCCAGTATCGTATTCAGCTAGTAAGGCCCAATTCGCCAACCAGAAGTCGAGTTTTTCTCGTAGAATGGATGTAACGCTAAGCGGTTTGAAACGTGTAGTGTTGTAGGCGGTTAATCTGCCGAGTCGTGCCATGGGAAGGCTGAATCGGAGAGCATTAAGTTTGGTATTCGCAGGGGCACTGCCAGTTTTGGTGGTTGCCCAAAATCCGTTACGCCTAGACGGATCTCCAGACACCGTTGCCAAAACAATTGCAGTCGGCGGAACGCCATCCTCGGACGCAGTTCCAATCCGTTCTATAGGACCGGGAGTCCCTCTTCGTTACGGCAATATTGTGCCGGGCTCCGAACGCCTTCGCCTAGATAACACCGTTCTCCGCGCTGGGGACGATTACATGATGGACTACGGCTCTGGCGTTGTCTACTTGAAGCGAGCACAGCGAGAAGGGATGGTTCTGCAAGCCACCTATCGGTACAACGACAAGCCTGATCCAAACGTCAAAGCGAACTCGTTCACGGGCATCACTTCCTTCAACTATGGAATCGGCAACAAAGCCGTCAACCTTCTGATGGGCGTCGGACAGACTGATCGCCTTGCAGATGGTCGAGTGCTCACCGGAAATAGCTACGGGATCGGCAACAACTTTACGTCGAGTCTCGGAAGCCTGTCCGGCCTCTTCATCACAGGCGAGCGACATCTCAACGACCAGCTTGGGACGTTGACGATGAGCCGTGACCCGAAGGCCGCTTCGACCCCAGTTGACCAGGGCAAGTCGAAGTTTCTCGTTGAGAAGGCAACAACCAAGATCGCTGGAGGAACCGCGACGGTTGATATGCAGGATATCAGCCAGAACTTTAGCTTCTTCAACGCGGTAAAGGGTGCGGGATATGATGACGCATCAGTTCAAAGATTTACGAACGAGAAAGGCCTAAAGCGACTTGGCTTCAACCTCACCGACGCGAACCTCGGATTCGGAAAAATCGCGATGGGCTTCAAGTCTATCGGCGACGGAAAGGGTGCAATTCAGTGGCGCAACTATGGGCTCACCCAAGGCTCACTGGCATTCAACTTCACTTCTCAGAAAGTCGGCGACCAATTTGGCCGTTTCAAAGACATCGCTGAAGCAGATCGCGAGCAGTTGATGAAAGAGAAGGGCATGCAGCGCGATGCCATCACCGCCAAGTTTGCTGGAGCTACATACTCGCAAATGTCGATCGGTGAGTCGGCAACAAAAACCGGCATCAAGGGTCGCGAACTCAACTATGAACTTTCGGGAATGAAGTTCACGACTGGAGAACGCGAGGTCGATAAGACGTTCAAGCGCATGACCAGTTTGATGGCGGCTGAGCAGGGTCAGTTTGGACGCGAGTTGGGCCTGACGAGAAAGTGGAACGCCTTTACAGGAAGCCCGTTCAAAGGACTCGCCTTGGCCTTTCGGCAAGACCGCGCATCGAACGAAAAGGGAAAGTTTGCCTCCCAAGAACTCTCGGCTAAGACCAGCTATTGGTCGCTTGAGAGGACCTCGGTGGGATCGACGAGTGCGTTTGCTCAGCTGGGGGGATTGCAAGATGCCGAGATCAATCGTCACGTTGCGTCGATTGCGAACAGCTACAGCAGTGCCACACTAGCTCCACGTCCCGAAGATCGTGTCCAATTTTTGAAAGGTACAGGCGTAGATCGAGGTGCGACAAAGTTTGAAGTCAAACCGAACAAGGCCCTCTCAATCAGTGGTGGCGAAGCTTCGATCAAAGAAGGAACCGAGTCCGCGAAAGTCCAATATGTCGATTTAATTTTTGGAAAGGTGAAGGCGAGCATTCGCAAGCAAGATCTTTCGAAGAATATTCTCGGGTCGGGAAACTTGCTTGGGACGGAGAGAATTCTGTTCGGCGGGCTGGGAGATTCGAAGCGCACCGACATGAGTTTGAGTGCAGACCTTGGGAAGGGTCGCACGGCGAGCGGCTCCAAAACCACCGTGGGCATCACGAACGCTGAGGCGCAGCGACAGATTGCAGAGTTCAAGCAGAAGGGACTCGAAATCAGCTTGGGTGAGAGGAAGGTGGACACCAATTTTGTTGGTGCCAATCTGCTTGTTGACCCCGAGAAAGATCTCCTTAACTCGCTGAAGGGCTACAAAGAGACGGATGCACGAGTCAAGTGGGACTCGATGCCTGGTCTGAAGGTTGATATCTACCGGTTCAACGCTAAGGGCCTCGACACTAACACGCTTCGCAAACTGGAAAACACTTTCATCGACTGGAGCCCGACCAAGTCGACCGCATTCTCCTACGCTAAGGTCGAGAATTACAATTCACTTAACGGCGTGATCGGTCTTCAGCAGGTTACAGAGCGAATGACGCTCTCGCAGACCCTCGGGAAGTTTGGAAAGTTTAGTTTCCTAGATGAAAAGATCAACTACGAGGGAACTGACAACAAGGCTCAGGATCAGAAGAAGACAGTTTTTGCCTTCGAAACGAAGCTCAATGAGAAGACTTCTGTTCGGACCGAACAATCTCGCACCGAGTTTGCAAACGGCGACAAGGAAAACGTCAGCACGAATACGCTGAGCACCGCAGTGACGAAGAACCTCAACGTCTCGCTGAGCGAAACGAAGATCGATCGCAAGGGCGAGGCCAACGATCAGACTCGTAGAAATTATGGGTTTAGCTATGACCTTCCAAATGGGATGCGTCTCAGCTATGGCTACGACCGTCAGTTAAATGGTGAGGCGACAAGCACAGGTTCGACGACCCTCACACTCTGTCAGCGCGAAACCAAACTCAAGCGAGAGCA
>JBBRHU010000242.1:0-5485 GCA_038222255.1 Fimbriimonadales bacterium
TTCGATAGTATTCTCGATCCGCTTCTGCTGCCGTTTCCGGATCCGTGATCGACCAGACGCGATTAATTTCGAACAACCTGTTTTACCAGTTCGTGATCAGTCTTGACAAAATCACAGGGTGCAGAACGGGCACATCACTCCAAGCCCTCTCTCCCGACGGAAAGAACTGAGAACCCGCGACGCGGACGGAATTCACTGCTCGATCCACCTCCAAGCGACCCTTTCGCTTCCAAAACCCCCATTTCTGGAATCTGGGCCTCTTAACCACGTAGAATAGATCAAAGCTATGGCAGCACAGCGTACGGTTGTCGTTGTAGGTGGCGGTCTTGCCGGACTGATGACCACCATGAAGCTCGCAGAAGCGGGCCACCGAGTGAAGCTATTTAGCATCGTTCCGGTGAAACGGTCGCACTCGGTGTGTGCCCAGGGAGGCATTAACGGTGCGGTGAACCTGCGCGGTGAAGGGGATTCTCCATACCTCCACTTCGAAGACACCATCACTGGCGGTGACTTCTTGAACCACCAACCTCCGGTCATGCGAATGGCCGAACGTGCTCCCGCAATCATTTTCTTGTTGGACCGCATGGGTGTGCCGTTCAATCGAACCGATGAAGGACTTCTCTCGTTCCGTCGGTTCGGTGGAACCCTAAAGCACAGAACGGCCTATGCAGGTGCCACCACTGGTCAGCAGCTGCTCTACGCCCTTGATGAACAAGTCCGCCGATGGGAAGCCAACGGCATCGTTGAGAAATACGAAGGGTATGAGTTCCTTGGTGTCGTCAAAGATGGCGACGAAATCTGCCGAGGCATTATCGCGCAAAACATGCGCACGATGACGGTCGAGTCGTTTGCCACTGACGCAGTCGTGATGGCAACCGGTGGAAACGGTGTGATCTTTGGAAAGAGCACCAACTCGATCATCAACACCGGAGCGCCAGTTTCGATCTGCTATCAACAGGGTGTCAAGTACGGCAACCCCGAGATGGTGCAAATTCACCCCACCGCGATTCCCGGCGAAGACAAGTGCCGACTCATGTCGGAATCTGTCCGCGGAGAAGGCGGTCGAGTTTGGGTCCCGCGAGATCCACACGACGCTCGCCGAGCCGTCGAGATTCCTGAAGCCGATCGCTGGTACGTGTGCGAAGAGATGGACCCGGTCTACGGAAACCTCCTCAGCCGCGACATCGTCAGCTTCATCGTCTACTGCGTCTGCCGCATGGGTCGTGGCATTCGGGGAACCCAACAGGTCTATCTCGATATCACCCAGCTTCACCAAAGCCGAGGTGGAAAGTTCACTCGCGAACAGATCAACGACAAGCTCGAAGGCGTGCTCGAGATTTACGAGAAGTTCATGCGCGAGGATCCGATCGAGAACCCGATGCGCATCTATCCGGCAGTCCACTATACGATGGGCGGTCTTTGGGTGGACTACGAAATGAATGGCGACGGATCGTGGGACATCGACTCTCCGCGTAACCAGATGACCAACATTCAAGGTCTCTACGCCGCAGGCGAGTGCGACTATCAGTATCACGGTGCAAACCGACTCGGTGCAAACGCGCTCCTCAGCTGTCTGGTCGCTGGCGAGATCACTGCTCAGGGCATTCTCGCCTATGTCAAGTCGATGAAGGCAAGCGGAGAGGATGTTCCGACTGCTGTGCTCGAAGATGCGCGGTTGCAACGAGAATCGGAATACAACGATCTCAAGAAGAGCAACGGCACCGAGAATCCGTATCGGCTTCACGCAGAACTTGCCGATGTCATGTGGAACAACTGCGGTATCTGGCGAACCCAGGTCGACTTGTTGAACGCTCGAAAGCAGCTAGACGATCTCACCGTTCGTGCTCGGCAGTGCAGCCTCCTCGACGATAGCGGCTGGACCAATCAAGCCGTGCCGTTCACTCGATCTGTCATCAACATGATCGAGCAGTCGAAGGCAATCGTGGGTGGAGCCATCATCCGGGACGAGAGCCGAGGTGCCCACTTCAAGATGGACACACCAGATAGAAACGACACTGATTGGTTGAAGACAACATTGGCCTCCTACACAACCGGTGGCCCCGAATACTCGTTCGAACCTATCGACACTCGGTACCTCGCGCCTCGCGCTCGAAAGTATCGAATCAATCAGAACATGATCGTCAATGAACTGATGGGTGAGGACTACCTCGCAAAGCAAAAAGCCGGAACTGTCTAGTTCTTATCGGCCTTTCCGGATCGCGTGACGTTCAAAACGCGCGCGATCCGGTTTCCACCTGCCCCTTCTTCCAGCCGTTGCATGATCTCAGCAACTTGAACTTGCGCCCGAATACTTCCGGTAAGCAAGCTGACCAGATTTGGTCGCGAAATCCAGATTCCATCTGTCGCGTGGGCGATAAGTACGTTCTTGCTATCGATTGAAAGCAGGAGTGAACCTTGGAGTCCACCAAGGTGAAACTCTTCGGCGATCCCGATCGGCAACTCGCTCGCGACAAGGACGCTCACTCCGCGGGCCGAAACTTGACGAAGTCCTTCGGCGAGATCGCTCAGATCACCAACGGCAAGGACTTCACTCGTTGCCGCTGCAAGGAGCTCCGTCGCACGTTGGATTGCAGCTTCCCAACCGCCAACCTGAAAGACACCCTCTTCGGTCGTGGGAGATTCGTAGGCTTGGAATGCCTTTCGCGCTGCCACTTGACGCTTCGAAAACTCTCGCTCAATGCGGTCCAAGAGCTCCGGATAGCCGACTGCGCTGACTTGCTGAACTGCACCTTCTTCTACAAGGATCGCGCCCTTGGCCGCAAGCGTCTGCAACGCCTTATAGGTGTTCGCCGCCGGTTTGCGGATACCTTTTGCTACCTTGTAGCCGGTCGAAGGAGAAGCTCCAAGCAGGAAGAGGTAGATCTCGGCCTCCAATTCGGTGAACCCGAACTCAACCATCAGCTTTGCCGCGTCTTTTGCCATCTGTCCTTAACTATACGCTTCTCGTGCGGTACCTTGCGAGAGTGGAAGTTGGACGGATCGGCGTGGATGAGAGCGGGAAGGGCGATTATTTTGGCCCGCTGGTGGTCGCAGCCTGCTACGTTGGCCCCGAGCACATCGCCGAACTCGATGGCGTGAAGGACTCGAAGAAGCTGACCGACATGCAAGCCTTGCGGCTCGCGGGCAAGATCAAGGCAACTTGTCCACACTCGGTCATCGCGATCAATCCCGAAAAGTACAACGAGCTGTATGAGAAGTTCAAGAACCTCAACACCTTGCTCGCCTGGGGACACGCCCGCGCGATCGAGAATGTGATGGAAGTTCAGCCGGCGCTCGTCGTGATTTCAGACCAGTTCGCGGCCGGTGGCCACGTTGTGAAGCGCGCGCTGTATGAGAAGGGACGTCAAGCCGAGTTCATCTCGCGAGTCCGGGCAGAAGAAGATCTCGCGGTTGCCGCCGCTTCCATCCTTGCTCGCGCCGAATTCCTAAGAAAACTTGAGTGGCTCGGGAAAGAGTTTCAGATGACACTTCCGAAGGGAGCCACGAACGTGATCGGTCCGGGAAAGCAGTTTGTCGCGAAGTTCGGAGCGGAGAAGCTTGGCTCGGTCGCCAAGCTTCATTTCAAAACCACCCAACAAGTGCTAGCCCGGTAGCTCCCGCTACTTAGGATCCGCGACCAAGACGCCGCGACCGTTCGTGCCGATGTACACTCGACCAAATACCTTCGGGTCTCCCTCGATTTGCCCCATCGTGCCGTAGCCCGTAGATGCATCGTTGATCCGCACCCACGTTCGGCACTCGTCCGTTGACCGAAACACCCCGGTGACTCCTTTCACGATTCCGATCAGATAGGCGGTCGGATAGGCGCCAGACCTCACTTCCTTTCCAAACGACATGCGGAAGGCTTCTTCGGTAGTTCGGATGCGGTTGAACGTCTCCCCGCCATCCTTCGAGACGGCGATGCCGCTCGCCCCGAGTGGGATCCAAATGTGACCCGCTTTTCCAACAACGGCGAAGGGGATGGCACGTTCGGATTTCAGCCCAGAGGCAACGGAGTTGAAGGATTTGCCCCCGTCATCGGACCGAAACAGGACACCCTCGCGGCCGCTGTAAATGTAGAACCGTCCAGGATTTGCTCGGTCAGAGATCACGTAGCCGCTTGTGGCCGTCCCAGTGGAAGCCGTCCAAGTTGCGCCTTCGTCGTTCGACCAGAACGAGGAAAGGCCCGACGGTTGCCACACGAGGGTTTTTGCGTCTGCGGAAATTGCGATGGTTCCTGTGGAACGAAGTCCCGCCGGCTTGCCACCGAACGGCTCCCAAGTGTCCCCTCCATCCTTTGAAATCGCCCCCTGCTCTCGTCCGAAGCGAATCACAGTGAGAGGTTTGAGGCCGGCGTAGTCCAAGCCGTTCGTCGTGTTCCAAAGAGGATTCGACCACATACCGCCCCTCGGTGAATGCTTTAGGTCGAAGTGCGCAAAGCCGGCAATGTCTCCGAGAGCGCTGATCACGTGCGCTCCCTGGGGAGGACTCTTTAGATCAAGCACAGCGGTTTCCTCGATGCCTTCTGCCACTGGCTCCCAGTGAATGGACACGCCCCGATCTCCCTTCCGAAGCTCGTTTGTGCCCCAGATCGTCGCCCCCGTCACATACCAAGCACGATCTGGGTTGAAGGGATCTATCTCGACGTCGCCGATCCAGTGACCGAATTCAGCCTCCTTACGGTTCCAAAGGAGGTAGGGCGCTACCGTCGTATTTCGGTGAGAATTCTCACCCAGCGAACGCCACGACTTTCCGCCGTTCGTTGTGCGAAAAACGGTGTCGTGTTTGGCCCATCGGTCAAGGGTCGAAACCATGATCACATTCGGATCGGCGGGAGAAACCGCGACTCCACCGTAGCCAAAGGTGTTTCCGGTACCAGGCTTTTCGGGTGTGATGTCGGTGAAGATGTCAGTCTTGGGGTTGTATCGAAAGACGTTGCCGTTCGAAATCCCGTTGGGTCCCGGCTTGTCAGAATAAACGATCACGTACTGCCCATTGCTCAGCCGCTTCATCTGGTGGGCGATCCAGCCGACAGGCTGGTTTGCGACCGAACTCCACGTTTTGCCTGCGTCTCGAGTCACCCACAGATTGCCTCCGACTCCCGCGGTACCGGCATAGACCGTTTGAGACTCCTTCCCCGGCTTGCCCGAACTCGGTTCGGCAACAACCCAGACGACGCCCTGCCCACGAACGCTCCCAGTGACGGCGCTCCCCTCGGGGCCTTTTACAGGAAAGCTCTCTACTCGCTTCCAAGTAGACCCGTAGTCCGTGCTCTTTATGAGGCCGTAGTGTCGGGTGCCGAAGTAGATCACTCGGCCAAGATTTGGGTCCACCATGAGCCGTTCGCCCATCGATCGGCCATCTTCGTTTCCACCGTTCTTGAAGGGCAAGTTGATGCGATCCCACGAGACGCCACCATCTTTGGTTCGAAGGATCGCGCCGTTTCCACCCCAATTATTTGTGTAAGTTCCAGCGGCAATATATG
>JBBRHU010000243.1:0-5438 GCA_038222255.1 Fimbriimonadales bacterium
GACCGTTTGGGCCACCGACAAGAATCTTGAGATCCACCTCATCGCCAACGGTGAAATCCCTGCGAGCCACTCCGGTGAGAAGTGGGACGTCGGCGACACGATCTACGATATTTTCAACACAAAGGACCCGAAGGATAGAGCGGTTGCCGCCCACCTCCGGGCTCTAGAAGGAAAGGAATCGGAGGTCCGCTTAAAGGGAGAATTCGAGAACATGCTCCTCCGCGTCTCCCCACTTGCTGATGAGTCTGGGCAGAACCTGGGCTGCGTGAGTGTGCTCCAAGCCGTAGGGGCTTGAGCTAGCGCCACACCAGAATGATTTCAGGTTTTTGCTGAATCAATGCAAAGAACTCCGCCTCACAAGGATGAGACGGAGTTCTTTCGTGCTGATCTTAGCCTAGCGGCCGCGTTGCCAATTGACCATCACGTCTCGATCAATCCGGACGCCCATTGCCGTCCCTGGTCGGAGTATGATGTTGCTCGGCTTTCGACGTTTGTCCATATCGACCTGGCCGAGGATGTATCCGAGGACACCGCCAAGGACTGTGCCTTCGACTGGCTTATCGCCGAGGATTCCCAAGAGAAGGCCGCCGCCTGCTCCGTACCCGGCATAGACCATTCGCTGGTCGACGTCATTGTCTCGGTTGTTTCGGACAACCATCACGCCATTGCTGTTTCTCGAAACGTGCTTGTTGTCGAGTGAAGTGAGGGTCCCATTGATGTTGACCTTACGGCCGTTAGGGAACACCAATCGATCGAATGCAAGGTCTATCAATGCTGGCTTGTTGCCATTCCGCGCATGAACCGCAGCCACATGGCCCTCGATCCTTGCTCCGCGTGGCAGTTCGCCATAGGTCTCGCCTCGGTCTACGCGGACGTTTGCCGAGAAGGTATCTCCTCTTCGGCTATCCATGCTGGTGAGCGTGTCATTAAGGGTGACCGGAATGACATCGTAGCGACTGAAAACAATACGTTGCCCCTGCTGTCGTTCTTGCTCTCGCCGTCGTTGCTCTTGCTGCCGCTGATAGTTCTGGTCGTTGTTACGCCCGTCAGTTTGGAAGCTTCCTTCCCCTCCGGTGGTGATCGAAACCAAGTTTTCGGCCTGTTTCCAGCCGACCTGAGCGCCGAGCGCCTCGCTCACGAAACGGATCGGCACCATCGTGCTTCCGCCCATGATCATCGCCGGAATCTCCATGTTTATGTTCGATCCATTGATCGACGCGCTTCGATCGCCAATGACGAGCTCGATGTTGGTTCCTGGCTTTGAAGCGGTGACCGTCCTCGTGTTGGAATTCCAACCGACGGAGGCACCCATCATCTCGAAGACGCCTCGCAGCGGCACGAGGACATGGTCGTTGATGGACTGAGGCTGGGCGTCAGGAAAATACACCGATTTCCCGTCAACCTGGACTTGGATTTGTTGCGCGCAGGAAACCGCGGCTGCCGAGAGCGCGAGGACTGCAAATAAGGCTTTCTTTGTGTTTAGCATGATCTTCCTTTTGCCTGCCCGATGGCAGGCTGACCTGATTTCGTGTTTGGTGGATCAGATACACACCTTGTGGAAGCGAAGAAATCGGTTCATGAATGAACGACCCCGATAGATCACTTCTATACTCTCATTCTTACGCCCCAATCCCCCGCTGAACAAGCCCACCCTTGCACTGTCAGTAGAGTGTAGGGGTGCAAGACCGCCGTTCCCGGCGAGCTTGAGTCGCCTTCGACCAGGCCAGTGGCTATTGAGTATTCGGCGGAACGTCGACGTAGGCGAGCTGAGCCAAGGCAACCTACTTCGCCGCGATTGTGCAATAACCACTCTCCGTTGAAGCAGCAGGATGCCCAATTATCCTCGTCTGAGTTCTTGGTCAGACAACGAAGAATTTCACCCACGCTCGGTATCCTAAGTCTCTGCTAAATCCGTTGCCTGTACGCATACAGTTGTTTGGAAACCCGACAATCGCGGTTGGGGAAGAGGTCATCGCCCAGTTTCGGTCGCACCGGGTTCCGGCTTTGATTGGCTACTTAGCCGCGAAGGCAATCCCTTGCCGCCGTGAGGAGATTGCGGAAGTGCTTTGGCCCGAACGAGAGGAAGGGAAGGGTCGGCACAACCTTCGACAAACAATCCTATACGCAAGGGCAGTCTTGGGAAGCAACGCGTTCACCGGTGGACGAGACACCCTTGGCCTCAACCCTGCTTTCTCGATTGATGTGATCGAGTTTGAAGCGTTAGCCGACAGTGCAAATATTGAAGATCTTGCTCGCGCTGCAGAGTTGTACAAGGGGCCATTCTTGGACGGGTTCTTTGACGATTGGGTGGAGAATGTACGCCTTCAATTACTTCATAAATTCGTGGAAGTGCAGGTCAAGCTGTCAGAAAAGGTTCTCGACGGTAGCCCAGAACAGGCTTTGGCGAACGCCTCTGTTGCAATCAACTCCGATCCGTTCAACGAAAGAGCCCGTGCGTTAAAGATCAGAGCCTTGCGAAAGCTGGGCATGGATGCGGCGGCTCGCCATGAGCTGCGGTCATTCAGCGATTACTTACTTGCCGAGCTTGCGATGAAGCCCTCTCGCATCGTTCAAGATGCCCTCCTTGACTCTATCGCTGTAACTGAACCCACAGGCCACCCAGCGCAAGTCGATTTGGCGGGGGTTGTGGACTCTTTGGCTCGCGGCCGGCAACCGAGCGAAGGAGTCGAATTAGCCCTAACCCTCATCCCTCACTGGAAGTCCGTAGGAGCTTCTAAGGAAGGATTAGAAATCCTAGAGAACGCTGTAGGAGTCGCTGGACTCCCGGCGAGTTCAGCACTGCATTTGCGAGTCCAAATTGGGTCAGCTTGTCTTCTCCTAGACATTGGTGAACTCGACTCTGCCCGCGACATTCTAGACAATGTACTGCCGGCGCTTTTGGATCCAGTCGCCCGCGTGCGAGCTAACATCCTCCGTGGTTCGATTGAACTCTTTCGTTACCGTCCCTCACTGTCGCGACCGTTCACCCAACGCGCGATAGAGGAGGCTCGGCAACTTGGCATGGTGGAGGAGGAGTTAGAGGCAAGTGCTCAGGTGGGTAGAGCCGCATTCGTTAACCACGACTACGACACTGCAATTGAATATCTAACCGAGGCCCATCGGCTTGCTGAAGAACGTTCGAATGCCGAATTCGGGGGCGAAGTTGCGTTGTTTCTCTCCCTTTGCTTGGTACGGACTGGCAGGAGGGACGAAGCGAGGCTGCTCACCCTGCAAGCCGAATTGCGAATGCAATCTCTTACTTCGCTTCGTGCGGTTCATATCCGAGTCGGGCTCGCAAGGGCGTTGGAGGAAATTGGAGATCGCGCGGGCGCCGAGGAAAGATATCGGAAGGGTTGTGCCCAATACGAATCTAGAGAGTCGCCATTATTCTTGGCCGTCTGTTTGACCTATCTAGGCGACCATCTTGAACTAGAGGGTGATTCAACTGCCGCGCTCGAGTGCCATCATATCGCGCTGGAAAGCCGTAGGTTTCTCAACGATGAGCTCGGAACAGCGACTTCGCTTCGGGGAATAGGACGTTCACTAAGATCCCTTGGTCAACTAGACGAAGCTCGTAAGTCAATTGCTGAGAGTGCGCGACTCTATTTCGGTGTTGATGCGATCCTCGGCTACGCAAGTTCCTTGTGCGTACTTGGCATTGTTGAGTCCGAGCGAGGGAATAATCGGCTAGCCGAGCGCATCCTTTCACGAGCTTTAACACTCATCCAAAATTTCCCGCCAGCAGCCGCGATAGAAATTGGAACATCCGGTCCAGCGCTAGTCGCGGAGGCGCAATCTTTGCTCGATCAACTACGCGAAAACTCCGCCAATTCGTGATGACGATTTGATGACGTTAACTCCCTAAACTACAAACTTCCGACCACTAGGAGTCGGGGGGAGTTACATTGAACAATCGATTTTTGGGACAACGCATTGGAGAACCGAGGGATCCAAATCGACGCACGCTGCGCAGACGCATAGGGAAGTTCGTTGCGGGATCTGCGATCGCCTCGAGCCTACTCGCGTGTATGGGCTGCCCGACAGCCGGCAACCCGAACTACAAACCGCCCAACTACACAGGGTTTGTATACACCGCAAATTCGGGATCCAACGATATCTCGATGTTTGAAGTAGGTTCGAACGGTCAAGCAGTCTTCTTCGGAAAGGTACCAGCAGGCCACAATCCGACACGGATCTGCACTCTCCATGGTAAGAATCTGTTGTTTGCGACCAACGCCGACGATAACACGATCTCCGCTTTCCGCATATCCCCTACTGGAGTTCTTTCGCCAGCGGGCACGTTCCCGACCGATTCGAATCCACGCGGAGTGGCAGTAGGTTATACCGATGCGAATGACTATCTCAACGTGGTTTGCAGCGGGTCAAACCAACTCATTCAATATCGTATCTTAGACACAGGCGCGCTAACTATTAGTTTGCTAGAACTGGGAAGGGCACCGACTGGAAACGGGGCAAATGACGTGCAGATGAGGCGTCATTTTAGCGGAAGTACGCCGACTGGTCAAATGGAAGCGTACGTCAACAACTTTTCCGATAGCACGGCGTCCGTGTACTCAGAGACCGACACTGGATTTCAAACACTTGCGAAGTCTGTTTTTCCTGTGTCTGGATTTCCTGTCGCAGCGCGTCAAGTTAGTGCTGGGAGTACTGATTTCGTCGAAGTATTGACGACTGGAACACCATCACTCGTCGGATTTTCAGGCACGTCGGTTGATGGAATGGTCCAGTCAAAGGTCACAGCGGTCAGCCCTCAACCGGTTGCAATGATCAGTAACACTCTTGACAGCCTTTGGGTCGTTTCTGGTGGAAGCGGTGTGTTGTCGCAGTACCGATTTACAGCGGGTGGCCCTGCGACGATCACCAAGGCGGGGGTGGATACCCCACTTGGATTTGTACCGACAGCAATTGAAGAAGGATCAGGAAATGTTCTTGGAAGTTTGATGATTTCAGGCACCGACAATCGGTTGAGGTTTTTCTCCCGGCCCCCTGACACTTCACCTGCTAGCCTGATACAAACGATTGACGCCGAAGGGACAGGCGTTTCATCGATTTCCTTCTTTGGGACGAGTTCCTCCTCAGGTGCCACTCCGCTCGTTATCTCCTCGGCGAGCCTCGCAAACGGTGTCGTCGGAACTGGCTATGAGGCAAAGATCAATACCGCCGGCGGTCGAGCCGGGCAAACGATGCTATGGTCAGTTGTGTCCGGAACACTACCGCCTGGGCTTTCGTTAACAAGCTCGTCTGGCCAGGAGGCGCTCTCGGGCAATCCCACAACAGCAGGGACGTATTCATTTACGCTTCAGTTGATCCAAGGGGCAACTCTCATAACGAAGGATTTCACCGTGACCATCACTGGGCCGGGTGGCGGTCCAGGGCTGATTCGGTATCTGAATGCGTCGACGGTGACAGCGTTCAAT
>JBBRHU010000244.1:0-5426 GCA_038222255.1 Fimbriimonadales bacterium
CTACACGCTTCCGAATGAGCCGACGACCAAGCCCGAATTCGAACGGGATCGCCGAGCTTGTGGAGGATGCCACCAAGGCAGCATGACCCGGGGCCTGCCGGTGCTCATGGCGACCTCCGTCTCGGCGACTCCGAACGGCTACCCGCGAATCAACGGCCCGCAGATTGGAATCAACGCCCAGAGTCATCTCGCTGAACGATGGGGTGGTTGGTATGTCACCGGGACGCATGGGTCAGTTCGGCACCTTGGCAACGAGCCGGCGAAGGGCGACGACACCAACTTTAAGATCGACAAAGAGAAAGGCGCGAACGTCACCGATCTGAGGCGATACTTCGACACGAAGAGTTATCTCAGCCCTCACTCCGATATCGTCGCATTGATGGTTTTTGAGCACCAGATGGACCTTCAGAATGTGATGACGAGCGCGGGTCAGGACGCTCGCCTGGCCAAAGACGCAGAATCCATGACGGACGCCTGCGAACCCCTCGTGAAAGCGCTTCTAGGCAGCGGCGAGTACGAGATTGCCTCGCCGATCAAAGGGACGAGCGACTTCGCTAAGAACTATTCAAGCCAGGGGCCCCGAGACAAGAAAGGTCGTTCTCTCCGCGAACTTGATTTTAGAAAGCGCGTCTACAAGTACGGCTGCAGCCCGTTGATCTATTCATCCGCGCTCTCCTCCTTCCCCGATGCCGCGAAGAAGCAGATTTACAAGAGACTATTCGAGATACTCTCGGGCAAAGATAAGGGCGAAGACTTCCAGCACCTGTCTTCGACAGACCGAAAAGTGACGCTGGAAATCCTCACCGAGACCTTGCCCGGCTTCTCGACTGTTAAGTGATCGGCCGACGAGCAACGCCGCGATTAGTGATCTGAACGGGAAGGATGCCCCCCAATTGGTCGAACCGAAGTTCGTCGAGGCAGGTCACCCGGTTGTGCGGGCTGGTTTCGTCGAGCGGGCGTCGGTGGTAGCAAATGATCCATTCGTCGGTGCCTGGGAAGTTCAGGACTGAATGATGGCCAGCTCCGTTTCCGACTTCAGGATCGCTCTTAAGGATCACACCTTCTCGAACGAACGGCCCGAACGGCGATTTTGATCGCCCGTAGGCAACCGCGTAGCTAGAGTCAGTCCAGTTCCCCTCCGACCACATAAACACATATTCGCCGTTGCGCTTTGCCATAAATGGTCCTTCGACGTAGTTTGTCGGCGTGATCTCGCGAAACTCGCCCACCACCGAAATCATGTCCGCACCTAGTTCGACCACGACCGCGTGTCGCCAACCGCCATAGTACAGATACGCACGGCCGTCGTCATCGACAAACCCGTGGGCGTCAATCGGCTGAGCCCCGTGATGATATTCCTTAATCAGCGGACCACCAAGCACATCCACAAATGGCCCAGCGGGATGTTCAGCGACGCCAACTCCCAACCCTGCTCCGTCTCCCGCCGAGAAGTACATGTAGTACCGCCCCTCTTTCTCCGCGACGGACGGAGCCCAGGCGGCTCGGTTGGTTGACCACGGCACGTCGGCGAAGTCGAGGCACCGGCCGTGGTTTGTCCATTCGACAAGGTCGTTTGAAGACCAGACTTCAAAGAAGGTCTGCTCTTCATATGGCGCCGAGTAGGTGGGATAGATGTAGTAGCGCCCTTCGAAAAGGTGGATTTCGGGGTCGGCATGCCACCCTGGCAGAACCGGGTTGCCGGAAGTTTCCTTTGTCATTTTCCACCCAAGCGTAGCTGATTTGATCTCCGAACCCTGTGAGTCGGCAGTAACACTATAATAAAGTCATGAATCGAGATGAACGTCACGCGGCGATCACGCGTGCCTTGAGTGCGCCGAGAGATGCCATCACCTGGATTATGGGGAATGAGATCGAGGCGATTTATCCAGATAAGTCAGTGGTTTTGCTCCACCGCTGTTCACTTTGGGGGTTCGCAGAAGCAGGACACTGTCGCATCCAGGAACTTGCTGGAGTCCGGTCGGATTTTTATACTTCGGTGCGCAAGGCTAATGGCAACTACCAACGAAAGGCATATGAGAAGAATGTTTGGGTTGAGGTTGAGTGGCGGGACTGCCGCTTCGAAGTTATCAAGCTCGGTATGGAGGTCGTGGAAAGGGATGTGTCGTACCAGTGGATTATTAGCGACGACGAGGCGAGCGTCCACCAATTTCTTGAGGCGATCAAACGCTGGGACGATGAGGTCATCGGGGAGGTTCTTGTCTTCGCCAATGGTTGCTGGCAGAAGAACGAGCGCCTCTACGATTCGATTCGCAGAGCGAACTTTGACGACCTCATCCTTTCGCCGGGACTGAAGGAAACTATCCGTACCGACATTCAACAGTTTTTCAGCGCTCAAGAAGAGTATGCGAAATACAACATTCCTTGGAAACGGGGCCTTCTCCTCACAGGACCGCCCGGTAACGGAAAGACGATGATCGTTCAGTCGATCATCAAGGAAACTCAAGCGACTTGCCTGTACGTTCGCGATCTTCGGAGTGATTACCGCGAACACAACAACATCGGACAAGTCTTCAGCCGCGCACGGGAACAAGCGCCCTGCGTGCTCGTCCTCGAGGACATCGACTCACTTCTGAATGACGGTAACCGGAGTCAATTCCTCAATGAAGTCGATGGCTTTGGCCAGAACACCGGCATCCTCATTCTCGCCACAACAAACCACCCCGAGCGGCTCGATCCCGCGTTGATCAACCGTCCAAGTCGATTCGATCGCAAATACGAACTTCCTCTCCCTGGCAAAGATGAGCGTGAACGGTACCTGGTCCACTTTAGCGGTCGGCTGGACGAGAACCTTCACCTTTCGCAAGGTGAAGCAAGCATGCTCGCAAATCAAACCGAAGGATTCTCGTTCGCCTTCCTGCGCGAACTTATCCTTTCATCGATGATGGCCTGGATTGCGAACCCCAATCGACCATTCATTCACGCCGTCGAATCGACGGTGCCTGTGCTCAAGGAGCAGATCCTGATTGGCTCACACGCCGGACCTGCCCCCGAGATCGAGGACTAGATGATGTAGGCTTCGAGGCGGTGCCGTAGCTCGTTCACGAGTTCCGCCTCGATGTAGATGCCTTCGTCGCGATATTCGACCAAGTGCACGCGGCCGAAGTTGTAGCACTCCTGAACGAGCCCGTTTTCAGAATAAGGCAGCAAGGCGTGCAACATGCCGAGCAGACTTTGCACTTGACGCTTGATCGCGGCTTGTAGGTCTGCCATGCCCTCTCCAGTCAGTGAAGAGATCGCGACCGAATTGGGCCATTCGGCGACAAGCTTGCGGAGCAACGCCTTGTCCTCCACCGCATCGCACTTGTTGAAGATCGTAATCTGTGGCTTATCCCCGGCCCCCAGCTTCTGCATCGTTTGAAGCACCGCATCGCGCTCGATCTCCCAGCTAGGCTTCGAGACGTCAATCACGTGAAGGGCAAAGTCAGAGAAGACGACTTCTTCAAGCGTCGATTGGAACGCCGCGACGAGGTGAGTCGGCAAGTTGCGAATGAATCCAACTGTATCCGTCAAAAACAGCGCGTAGCCTTCGTCGAGATCAATCTTTCGTGTTGTTGGGTCAAGGGTCGCAAAGGGCATCGCGTCCGCTAACAGGTCGGTGCCTGCCATCCGGTTCATCAACGTCGACTTGCCCGCGCTCGTGTAGCCCACGATTGTAGCAAACGGGAAGGGATTCTTCCTTCGGCTCGTGCGTTGTTGCGCTCGAATCCGTTTGACCTCATCGATCTCCTCTTCTAGCCGGGCGATCTTCTCGCGAGCAAGTCGCTTGTCAGATTCCAGCTTCGTCTCACCAGGGCCACGCATACCGATGCCGCCTTTTTGGCGTTCGAATTTCGTGTACACCGACATGAGCTTTGGCATCATGTAGGTGAGCTGAGCGAGCTCTACCTGCAGCATGCCTTCCTTCGTCTTCGCTCGTCGAGCGAAGATGTCGAGAATCAGTTGGGTTCGGTCGATGATTTTGCAGCCGAGTTTCTCTTCGAGATTGCGTTGCTGCATGCCGCTGACCTCGCCATCGATGAGGACGAGGTCGGCTTCGGTTTCGCGGCGGATGGCGTCGATCTCTTCGACCTTGCCCGTCCCGACGTAAGTGCCCTTGTAGGGCCGGTCGAGTCGCTGGCGAATGCCCGCTACCGGTTCGACAAGCGCAGCCTCACACAAACCGGCGAGTTCTTCTTCGACGATCCTGTCTTCGGCTTCGTCCTTGTTCACATAAACGAGGACGGCCCGCTCTAGCGGGTCCATATTCTCCATTAGCTTCGACATTCAGTTCTTATTCTTCTGCCAAGAACGGATATCGATAATCCGTTGGGGGCACAAACGTTTCCTTGATCGTTCTGGCTGAAAGCCAGCGGTAGAGGTTCAGCAATGAACCTGCCTTGTCGTTGGTGCCGCTCGCGCGTGCGCCGCCGAATGGCTGTTGTCCAACGACGGCGCCTGTCGGCTTATCGTTGATGTAAAAGTTTCCTGCCGCATTGCGGAGTCGAACCGTGGCTTCTTCGACGGCATATCGGTCTTGAGAAAGCACGGCACCGGTCAGCGCGTACGGCGAGGTTGAGTCGACGAGGTCCAAGACTCCGGCCCAGTCGTTCTCATCATAAACGTGGATTGTCAGCACTGGTCCGAAAATCTCTTCGCACATCGTCACAAACTTCGGATCCTTTGCCTCGATGATTGTCGGGCTGATGAAATAGCCGACCGACTTATCGTACGTGCCGCCCACCAGGATCGACGCGTCGTCTGATGCCTTTGCCTGGTCGATATATGCCGCAATCGAATCGAAGCTCTTCTCGTCGATCACAGCATTGACAAAATTGCGGAAGTCTTCAACAGTTCCAACCTTGAACGAATTGACACCCTCAACCAGCTTCGCCTTGACTTCCTCCGCCAAGTTGCTCGGAATGTAGGCACGCGAAGCAGCAGAGCATTTTTGACCTTGATATTCAAAAGCTCCACGAAGCAACGCCGTGACAACTGCGTCGGGCTGTGCCGAAGGGTGCGCGAGCACGAAATCCTTACCGCCCGTCTCACCGACAATCCGCGGATAAGTTCGATACTTGCCCATATTTTCGCCGATGGTCTTCCACATGTGGTTAAACACCCCGGTTGAACCCGTGAAGTGAACACCCGCGAAGTCGCGATGGTTAAAGCAAACTTCGCCGATCGTCGGTCCGCTTGCGAAGACCAAGTTGATGACGCCATCGGGAAGCCCCGCTTCCTTCAGGACCTTCATGATCATCTGTGCGCTGTAGACTTCGGTGTTTGCAGGCTTCCAGACCACCACGTTGCCACACATGGCGGCGGACGTCGGTAGGTTTCCAGCGATTGCGGTGAAGTTAAACGGCGTGACTGCGAGCACAAAGCCCTCAAGCGCTCGATACTCAACGCGATTGTGCATTCCTGGGCCA
>JBBRHU010000245.1:0-5419 GCA_038222255.1 Fimbriimonadales bacterium
ATGTCGTCGAACGTGATGACTTGGCCGGTGTGAGCTGCCATGCGTCCCATGCTCGTGCTTACGCTTGCCTCAACTCCACGCTTCACCTCGTTGTAGGGGGTGTTGCTCTTAATTGCGGCGACAAGTGACTCCCACTCGTTCTGGTAAGGGTTTGTGCGGTCGGTCGACTGCCACTTCGATTCTCCAGAAAGAGTTTGGTCTCCAAAGATTGCGGAAGGGCCACCACAGTCGTTGGATCGCGATGCTATCGCCGAACCCTTGGTTCCGTGGAGGTAGCTTGAATAACGACCCTCAGCGCCGTTCTGACATCGGCCGTCAAAGAGGAACGTTGTGCCGTCGCCGAAGGTGTACTCAACCGAGTATGTGTCGAGGTTTTGGTCGACGTAGGTGGAGCCATCTTCAGCTTGGCGATAGTGTCGACCGCCGAGAGCTTGAGCCTTGACCGGCCAAGAGTTCTTCATCCAGGCACAGTGGTCGATGATGTGGATGTAGAAGTCGCTAAAGCAGCCGCCACTCGCCCAGATAAAGCTGTGGAACCGTCGGATCTGATATTCGAGGTCCGAGACGTTCGTTGGCTTTGGACCTGAATTGAAGAATCCAGCGGGGCCATGCATTCGATACCCGCGCATGAGGAGGATCTCACCGATCTCGCCATCCTGGACACGCTTGTGGAGTTCCTGAATATTTTTTGCGTGCCTCGACATGAGACCAACGCCAACCTTGAGTCCGGCGGCGCTAGCTTCTTCGCCTAGCTTAAGCATTCTCTTGCTGGTTGGACCGTCGACCGTCACCGGCTTCTCCATGAAGACGTTGAGTTTCTTGGAAATCGCGTATTGGAAGTGGACCCAACGGAAGGCTGGAGGAGTCGTGAGGATGACAATGTCGCCCGGCTTCAGCACGTCCATTGCCTTCTTGTAAGCATCGAAGCCGATGAACTGTCGCTCCTTTGGCACGTCCATCTTGCTCGCATTCGACTTGGAGAGATTGTTGTGACTACTGGTCAACCGATCTTGGAACGCATCTGCCATCGCGACGAGCTTGAGCGAGCCGGCTTTGGTTGACATCGCGTTCTGCGCGGCACCACTTCCGCGGCCTCCGCAACCTACCAGCGCAACTTTGATTTCTTCGTCGTTGCTCATGTGGAAGCCCGGGATTCCGAGTCCAGAAACTGCCGTGCCAGCGAAAACGCCGCCCGTCGCAGCTAAAAATTCTCTACGTGAGGTGCCCTGCTTGTCTTCAATGCTCATGTTGGATAACCCTTCAAACGAATTATAACCCTGGTTCCGCACATCATGACGCCGTTGGGTGTGTCACTTCAGGTTTTCTGGAACATCACCGAGTCATCTTCGTCTTCGAACGTTCCGTAGAAATACGGTGTGCGGGATTCGAATTCCCCCGCACACGTATCAACCATCTTGAACACGGGTTGGATTTTAAGCTCGCCGATTACGCCAACCGAGAACAACCGCATGGTCCAGTCAGGTTCGGTAACGGGATACTTCGCAAAAAACTCTTCCGAGGAAATGTCCTCAACTTCGTCGCTCAAGATGTGATTGAGATGGTTTTGAACTTCGCCCGGCTCGGATGAACCAACAGCTTCCCGGATCTCGGCGAGGAGTTCAAGATTTGAGCCCTCGAGACCCTCCACGATTCTCTTTCGAGATCGTCTGAAGTCGGCCTTGTACTCTTTGGTGATCCCCAAAAGTGACTCGATGGTCGGTGAAGGGAAACCAATCAGGAATGCTTCCCGAATCGTCTCGCGCATCACCTTGGCGTCGGCGTAGTGTTCAGCAAGATTCGTCAACTTTCTCTCGACAGTGATGAGCTTCTCCATCTTGACGAGAAACCACTTGTCTACTCTGCTGAGCTTATTGATTTCCTCCACGGACCAAAGCCGTCTAAGCCCCTCAGCAATCGCCCAAAGCCGCTCATCGGTTGGCTTCTTAATCGCGAACCGCAGATCCTCATCACCCATCGTAGCAAACTTAGGATGTCGAAGATCTTTCTGCTTGACCTCAAGGCCCCGAATCGCCTTCATGAAAGCAGCTTCAAATGAACGGTCGATCGCCATAACCTCGCCCGTCGCCTTCATTTGAGTAAAGAGGGTTCGATCTCCGGTTGTGAACTTATCAAACGGCCATCGGGGAATCTTGACGACGCAATAGTCGAGTGCGGGTTCAAAGCATGCCTTGGTCGTGCCTGTGACTTGGTTGTCAATTTCGTCAAGCGTCTTGCCGACCGCGATCTTTGCGGCGACACGGGCGATGGGATATCCGGTTGCCTTAGAAGCGAGCGCGGATGAACGCGAGACCCGCGGGTTCACCTCGATAATGTAATAGTCAAAGCTCTCCGGGTTGAACGCCAACTGTACGTTGCATCCGCCTTCGATTCCCAACGCCCGAATGATCTTCAGTGAAGCGGTACGGAGCATGTGGTACTCCAGATCGCTCAACGTCTGCGAGGGAGCGATAACGATGGAGTCTCCGGTGTGAACGCCCATTGGGTCGAAGTTCTCCATGTTACAAACCGTGATGCAGGTTCCCTTGGAGTCGCGCATCACTTCGTATTCGACTTCTTTCCAACCCAGCAGACTCCGCTCAACCATGATCTGGCTTCGCATGGAGAGTTTGAGACCTTTCTGCCCTGTCTCCCAAAGCTCCTCGCGAGTGTTTGCGATACCACCGCCAGTGCCGCCGAGAGTGTATGCGGGGCGGATGATGCAGGGGTAAGGAACGACATCGAGAACCGCTGCAAGTTCCTCGTTGGTGGTGATGATCCAGCTTTCGGGCACCGGCTCTTTGATCTCTCGCATGAGGTTGCGAAAGCTCTCGCGGTCCTCTGCCATCTTAATTGCGCTGAGCGGTGTACCGAGAACTTTGATGTTGTACTTTTCCAAGATGCCAGCATCTTCTAGCTGGGTGGCAAGGTTGAGTCCGGTCTGTCCTCCAAGCGTCGGGAGCAATGCATCGGGCCGTTCGTTGATGATAACCCGCTCGCAAAAATCGACGGTTAGTGGTTCGATGTAGAGTGCATCACTCACATCTGGGTCGGTCATGATGGTGGCCGGATTGGAGTTGATGAGGACAACTTGGTGCCCCTCTTCTCGAAGGCTTTTGCAGGCTTGAGTGCCTGCATAATCAAACTCCGCTGCTTGACCGATGACGATGGGGCCGGAGCCGATCACGAGGACCTTCATTCTAAAGAGTGAGTCTACCGACTCTTTTAGCGCATTCGGGGATAATGGGCGAATGGATGTAGGTCGGATTCGCGCTTGGTGGTCTCATCGGCAGGGCTTGGACGGCTCGATGATGGGATTGTCGGTTGCGGAAGCTCTCGAAAGGTCCGGCTGGCAGCGCTCAGTTGGTGGCGCAAGTCCCTACCTCGGTCTCTTTGCCCGGACCGGAGCAGTTCGGGATGCTGTGGATGCATCTATCGCGAATCTCGAGATTCATGAACTCTCCTCGGCACGCGGTTGCACTTATATCCTTCCCCAAGTTGACTTCGCGTTGGGACTCACCGTTGGCACTGGCTTCAACGAAACCGCTTCGATGAATACCGCCCGCAAATACTTAGGAGTTACGGACGCGGAGATCGCCGCCCTAGGTGAGGCCATTCTGAACGCGCTTGAAACTCGCCCACTCGAACCAAAGGGGATAAAAGATGCCGTTGGAGATAAGGTTAGAAACCTAGGTGAAGCGGGAAAGAAGCGCGGACAAGGCTCAACACTTTCGTTGTCTTTAGGACTACTGCAAACTTCAGGACAGATCCGTCGCATCCCTGTAGACGGCCGACTCGACCAGCAGAGGTATGCCTACGGCCTGTGGACGCCGTCTCCGCTTGTGGGTTTTGAGTTGAGCCGAGAACAGGCCTTTACAGAACTTGGTCGAAAGTTTTTTCAGTGGATCGGCCCAGCAACTTTCGCGAACTTCGTATGGTTCGTCGGACTCTCCCAGAAAGCTTGTCGAGATGCGCTTGCTCCCCTTGGTTTAGTGCCAGTCGAGGCGGGATCAGAGTTCCTGATTTTGCCAGAAGACTTCGATGCCATGCATGCCCTACAGGTCCCATCAGACCATCAGTACACGCTCGTTGGCAGCCTAGATCCCATGCTGCACCAACGCCGAGACCTGAGCATGCACCTTAACCAGGAGGACCTCAAGCGGAACATGATTGGAGAGAAGCAGTTGTATGAGCTTGGGAGCGTCATGGACCTCACGAATCACCCGATCCTCGACCGAGGCCGACTCGCCGGACTGTGGGAGTACGACCAAGATGCGGGCGAGATCGTTTGGATGTGCTTCGATGGCCAGTCAGCTGAACTGCAAACGGCGATTGACCGTACCCAAACAATGATTCGAGACCATCTCGGAGATGCTCGGTCCTTCTCGCTCGATAGCTCGAAGTCCAGACAGCCCAAGATCGCTGCCCTTCGCGCTGAAATGACTCGCTAGGTCGCCGCGATATTGGTCAAACTGATCTCATGGATCAAGTCATTCTCGGGCTTTCGGACCTTCGCGTTAGTCGACTCGCATACGGTGCGATGAGGATTTCGCGGACGTGGAATCCGGCAGACCTTACGCCTGAATTTATTAACCAAGGCGTCGATTCGCTGCGGGCGGCATACGACGCCGGATACACATTCTTCGACCACGCAGACATCTACGGGCGAGGCGAATGTGAGCGCATTCACGGCATTCTTTTTGAGCGTCATCCCGAGTATCGCGGCAAGGCGGTCATCGCTACAAAGTGCGGCATCCGCTTTGGCGGAGACCCGCTTCCCGAATCACCCCACCGATACGACTTCAGCAAAGAACATATTTTGTGGTCCGCGGAGCAGTCGCTCAAGCGCCTACAGCTCGATTCGATTGACCTCTATCAGCTCCACCGTCCGGACATCTTGATGGACCCGGACGATATCTGCGAGGCATTCGTGCAGCTTCGAGAGTCTGGGAAAGTCAAGTGGTTCGGCGTTTCGAACTTCTTGACTATTTTTGTAAACGCCCTCCAATCGAGACTTCCCTTCCCGCTGATCGTCAATCAGGTGGAGATCCATCTCGGTCGGCTCGATTGCTTCGTCGATGGCACGCTGGATCAATGCCTCGAGAATCGCATGACCCCGCTAAGCTGGAGCCCGCTGGCCGGCGGGTGGTTGGGGGAGGGGCGCGAGGTGCCCGAGAAGCACCCCCGCCGCGAGACGATGCACGCCATGATCCAGACGCTCGATGCCATCGCCGCCCGGCTGGGAACGGTGCGATCGGTGGTGGCGCTGGCGTGGCTGATGAAGCACCCCGCGGGCATCATCCCCATCGTGGGCAGCACGCGGCTCGATGCCATCCGGCAATCGACCCAGGCGGACGCGCTGGAGCTGGATCGGGAGGATTGGTATCGGTTATATATTGCGGCCCGGGGGGCAAAACTGCCG
>JBBRHU010000246.1:0-5414 GCA_038222255.1 Fimbriimonadales bacterium
AACTGGCCGTCGTGGTACCAGATATGGCTGACTGCCATTTGGGCGAGTCCGAAAAGAGGGCTCGGCATTCCGAACGGTGCCATCACTTCAGCAAGGAGCGCCTCATCAGAAGTAGCGGCAAGCGTCGAAACGAAATCCGCAGAAACCTCAGAAATCTTCGCGATCGCTGCTTCCTTGGTGTCGCACTCTGACTGAATTGCAGAAGCAAGATTTGCTTCGTCGCCAGCCAACACGTTGCCCTTCATCGCCTCGGTAACCCAGAGGAGAAATGAAATGGCGTCTGCTGTCAGAACGTTAGAAGGACGCGTGCAACCTCCGAATGTCTCGGTCCATTTGTCGTCGGGGATTGCCTTAATGTCTGCAATGTACATGCCGGTGAGCATGGTCATCCAGCCAGATAGAAACGCTTTGCCATCAATGCCACTTTGTGTTGCACTCATGAGAGGCAGTCTAACGACTTTGTTCGCCCGGAGGCAAGTGGACTAGAGCAAATCGACTCGAAGTCGCAAATATGCGGAGAACTTAACACGAGCCAGAATAGAAACATGAACCTGAACCAAGTGACCTTTCCAAGCACTGATATCAGAGCTTCAGTTGAATTCTATCGTCGAATGGGTTTTGAGCAAATCGTGGACTCCCTCCACTATGCCCGCTTCGTTGCATCCGAAGGTGACACAACCTTCTCCGTCCACCTTCTTCCCGAAGGCGAGCGACCATCGAAGACGGTGGTGTACTTTGAAACCGAGAAGCTCGACGCGACAGTTCAACGACTTGAAGCCGCTGGGTTTACATTTTTGCAGCAGCCACGAGACGAGCCCTGGCTATGGCGGGAAGCTCGGCTCCTCGATCCCAGCGGGAATGAAATTTGTCTGTACTGGGCGGGTGAGAACCGGCTCAACCCGCCCTGGAAAATGCCCAAAGCTTAGGGCCAGATGAAGCCACTGCACACGTTCGGTTGGCCGGGTTGCGTGCTCGGAGAAGTGACGGTGGGTGCCCCAATTCCTGTGAACGGGAAGGAGTAGATGAGTTGACAACCCGTGTTGTCCTTGCTCGCCCGAATCGCTCCACCTGACTTAGACTTGGCGTGACTGTCGAAGAAGACGCAGTTCAGAAACTTCGAATGCCGATCGGCGGCCTTGTAGGTTCTAGAAGGATCGTGGGAGTCAATTGAAAAGTCTCCGTTGTATGGTTCGATCCAAGAGTCGGTGATCGTGCCATTGTAGTCTTGGCCCCACTTTTCGGTGACGACAGTGGTTTCGGAAACGTTCTCAATGCTCGTCGCATTCAGACTTTCCGCAGGGAAGATCGCAAGATAGGATCGCAAGATCGTATTGTTTCCGTTTGCGTCTTTGCTCGGCGTTGGGAGGCTGTCAGATGGGCATCGAAAAATATCGTTGTTCTTCATGAACGGCATGAGCAGGTTCCACCAGCGGTTATCGTTTGCCGTGGGGATCAAGCCAACTCGCGACGCTGCAGAACCCGATCGAAAGAACATTCGGTCGTCGTTGTCGCCCAAATAGAGTTGAACGCCGAGTCCAATCTGCTTCATGTTCGACAGGCATGCCGTTTTCTTGGCCGCCTCTTTTGCTTGGGCGAACACGGGGAAGAGAATCGCTGCAAGGATTGCAATAATTGCAATTACAACAAGGAGCTCGATCAGGGTGAAACCATTTTGAATCGACGATCTAGTGCGCATTGCCCAACAGCATATCTCCCCTGCTAGATTCTAAGTTGAGTCCCTGGCCAACCTTCAACGAGGGTTAACCATGGACACTCTTTGCGTAGTTCGCTTAGTCCCGCTCGAAATAAAACGGAGACTTGGAGACAGACCCCCAATCGATTTCGCTACTCTCAAGCCAGGCAATCTGCTGTCGCCGAGCCGAGGCTCTCCTTGCTTCGGGCCAAACGCCGAGGAACGGCGGGCAAGCCTTAACGGCAGTAGCCATCTGAGCGCAGTAGTCGCCAAGTGTAATGCTCACTTTTTCAGCTGAGATCCCGGCAACGCTGGTGCCAGCCGGGAGCCCCATCGAGCCGCTTCCTCCGACACCGATGCTGTAGGCGAGCGTGCTCTGGCTCTGGTTCGAAGTCACCCACATTTGCCCGACATAACCCTTCGAGTTAATAGCGCGTGCCAGGAAGGTCCGGAAAGCCGGCGACTTCAGAAGAGGCACGCGGAGGTAGCCCGAAATTGCATACATGTATTGCCCGGCCTCGGATCGATTCGAAGACTGCAAATGGCTCAAGATCTTAGCAAACACGTGTTCACCCACTTTTTGAATCGATGGATCGTCGGGGACAGTCCAGAGTGGCTTGAACGATTCTGCGGCCGGTCCTCGCTTCGCCGTCAATGCCATAACTGCTTCGAAGTCGGACGCCGCTGTCGGGTCTCCCGAACGAACTCGGTCTGCGATGATGTTTGCGAAGGGACGCGCAAGAATTTCTTCGGCATATTCTCCGTGTGTTTTCCATTGGTCCCGCATCTTGAGGGCGTTCTCGCTGACGAGCCTGAGTTGGGCCATCGCCTTAGCAGGATTCCACTGGAAGTAAGCGTGGGCCAGGTCCATCCCTTCTGACATGGCATAAATCTGACTCGTATCTTTCAACGGCTCGAGACTCGCCATCTTCGCGATCCGCCTTTCATAGAGGTCATCAATTTCTTTGCCATATTTTTGCCTCAGGGGTTCGCCATAGAGGGGAACTTTTCGAATATCACCGATGGTTGGATAAGAGCTAGGGTTGCCGTAGGAATTTCGTGCGACAAGGGTCTTCCCTGCACTCAACCAGTTTCGCGGCCCGCCGCTATCATCTCGGAATATGTTTAGCCAGCGTTCTTGACCAGAGAGCTTTGCGGACTTCGTCCAAAGGGCACGAAGTTCCGTAACTATCTCTTTTTGCGTCCCGGTTTTAGTTGTTCGTGCGGTCGGCCAAATGATTGAGAGACATGACCACGCGGCCGCCCTCACCGTCTGAATAGTGCGCCCCGGCGCGAAGTCTCGACCAAATGAAACTGAGCGAGTAAAGCGCTCATCGGTTTCGATGTGGTCTAGCAGCGCAGGAACTGCGGCTTCTCCCTCCTTGATGATTGCGTTAGTGATCGCGTCCTGGTTCCAGTCGATCCCTCCTGGTTGGCCCCACTGCTTGGCGCCTGTTTCGTCGAGGTTCTCCAGGAGAATTTGGATCCGAGTCTTTTGGTCCAGTTTGGCCAAGGATTGCAAGTCAATAGGCTGCTTGGGGTGAGCCACCCTTCGTTCAGCATCTTTGAGGAGGAGCTTGGGTTCCCGGGCGTCTAGTTCCCAACTAACCATGCCAGGCGGGTAGTCGTGGCCGCGACGTACTCGAAGTTCCGAAACAACCGCAAGCTTCTGGGCGTAACCGAGCGCCTCCTTGTCTCTGCGAACCATCATGCACTGTCCGACTTGCATTCGGTACCGATCTAGAAAATGGATGAAGAGCGTGAGCGCAGGCGTAAAGACTGCATTCTTGTAAGGCTTGAAAACTTCTTCAGCAAGCTTTGTTTCGCCTCGAACAAGTAACAAGGAAACCGTTGCCAAGGAAGGACTGGTTATCGGGACGGCCATATTCGTTCTGGGAAACGATTTGGCCGAAAAATTCATACCTCCGGCTGCGGGTTTTCTTTCTCGGTAGATGTCCGAAAACTGAGCGGCTCCGGAAGTTGAAATTACATCGTAGGTCAATCCGTCTAGCAGCACGACCTTTTTTCCGCCCGGAAGCAGCCAGCCGTAAACTTCGTGTTTGGCAAGACCCGACCACGCTGCGTCTCCAACTTCAACGACGACCTTAGAAAAGGTGCCACCTCGTGGATCCGAGAGACCATTACCCAGGAGATCTTTCGTGGCCGTCACGAGCGATTCAGGCAGATCAGTTTTGGGCGGCGTCCAATCTAATCGAACAATCGTGGCCTGGCTCTCCGTTCGTTGGCTGAAGAACATCATCAACCCTAACGACGCAAAACCAACCACAGCAACTTTCCCAATTCCCTTGCCTGTCATAGTGATCCTCTACTCGCCACTCATTTGGTGTCCGAGAACGTTGTCAGCGTTCAAAGAATCCTTACTCTTTGTACTTCAATTTCGACAACCACCGTGTTCGGGTACTGACCACAAATGGGGCTATGCTCTCGAATACACTTAGGCGCGACATGCGCGTGTTTCTGACTGGTGGTTCGGGTTTTATCGGGGGACACCTCGTCGATCGGCTTTTAGCCGCCGGTCACTGGGTGACGCTCGCGACGCGCAACCCAGGCGAAATATCACCACGGCCGGGATTAACGGTTGTTGAATGTGACCTTCAGAACGTTGACACGGTCTTGACCGCGCTACCCGGTCATGACGCGTTGGTCCACAACGCAATCATTTGGGATCACCTACCTAACGAGCTTGAACTCAAGGACACCCGCGCAAGTGCAAAGCTGTTCGATTTCGCTGGAAATGTCGGAATCAAGCAAATCATTTACACCTCATCAACCGCTGTTCATCGACCCTTCTCGGGCCTTATGTCAGAGGGTTCCTACCTCCAGCCCGCAGACACGTATGGTGCGATAAAGGCAGCGAGTGAGCAGTTCTTGTGGGCAGCCTCGCATCAGTTCGACATTCGCTGCAATGTGTTGAGGCTCGGGCCGGTTGTCGGACGCCCGGCCTTCGACGGAGCGAGATTCAAATCTGACCGCCGAATTCGACAGATCGTCGAATCGGCGAAGGGCGGAGCGGCGACCACGGTGCAAAGCGGGGAGGGGCGTCAGTTTATTGGTGCATCAGATGTCGCGATTGCCGTCGAGTCGCTCTTGAACTCGAATCTCAACCGTGAAGTCATTCTCTGTACTGAGTGGGAGCCAACTCCCTGGGAAGACATCGCTCGAATCGCGATTCACTGCTGTGGATCGGGATGGCTGGATGTTGGGCTTCCAACTGAGTCAACGTCAGCCCCTAGGTTCGATGTCTCGAAGTTAGAGAGGCTTCTCGGTTTGAGATTCAGTGCAACAGCTGCATTGGTGGAACATGTCCAGCATTTGGCCGATTCGTTCTAAATCTGAACGCGATCCCACTCGTCGTAGAACTCGAGTTCCTGTTGAGTTGGTGGTTGAAAAATCGCCCACGCTTCTTGCAGTTCCAGCTCCGTCATCACGAAGGGTCCACCTGCGCTGGAGTGATTTCGTTGCTGCACTCTCGCCCAAAGGGTCGCAAAGTCTGGCGCGGCAACGTAGTGCAACTCTATCTTGGCACCGAGCTCAATCGCCTCGCAGGCGTACTGCGTGCGTTCTTCTTCTGGCCAAAATCCATTCTCCAAGATGACGGTAAATCCAAATGCGAGGTGTTTCTTAGCAAGCTCCCATTGAAGATTTTCGACGGGATCTCTCAGTCTGTCGCGCTCCGCGGTTGCACATGGAGATTCGAGGA
>JBBRHU010000247.1:0-5395 GCA_038222255.1 Fimbriimonadales bacterium
TGAGTTCCTCAGTTCAAATCATCGGGAATGTTGTTGTTCAGCGAGTCGGGACGCGAGAAACTCGCGTCCCTATTCGCGAGATCAGGAAGATCTCCGCCTATAAGGTCGACAGTTTCACTTACGACACCGTCAAAGTGCTGATCGAAACCGCGAGTGAGACCGTTGAACTCTGTGAGGATGATGAGGGATTCAGCGAGACGCTCGATCTCCTCGCGATTCGACTTGAAGGGTTTAACCGCCTCTGGCGAGAGCAAGTTATTCCGAACGCGTTCGAGCCGAATTTGACCCTGCTCTACCCGTGTGAAGCGACTTCAGAGTAGGGCGAGCCGAATTGCATCGTAGTGAATTGCACCTTTCTTCAGCCTAAAGATCAACTCATTTGAGCCAACTTTGAGCTTGGCGGCATCAAAATTGAACTTCCTATACTCGTAGTAGCTAGAGCCAAGAATTGCGCTTCGATACTGAGCGCTGCTGTTCGCTGCGGTCGGCACCTTTCCGATAGATTCACCGTTCATCAAAACTTCAAGGTCCGGAGCGTTGGTTTGACCGGCAATGCCGATGTCGAGCTGGATCTGTCCACGCTCCGCACGGTTCTGGTCGAAGACGACCTTCCACTCACCTGGGTGACATTGGGCATAGAACCAGTCGTTTGCAGGCTTGCTCAGGCCGATGGTGTAAGTTAGGTTTGCGGGCACCTTTGACTCTAGGCCGTACTGACGTGGTTGGTCGCTGAGCTTAAATCCGGCAGTGGTTCGATCAGGTTCACCGATCTGCCAAATCGTCGAGCCGGAATTGCGGGGGAGTTGGATTGTGGGGAGCTTTACGCTCTCATTTGAACCTACGGTGACCGTGCGAGGTGCGGTTGGCACGAAAATTCCCTTGGCTTGGGCAATGAGCTGATAGGTGCCTGGCCGGATCTTGCCCGCTTTGAAAGATCCGTCCGCACTCGTCCTGGTGCTGAAGTTGTAGCCGAGAATCTGAACTTGCCAATCTTCGTTGGGCGTTGTCAGCACAACTAATGCTTCCGGTTGAGGTTTCCCTTCGGACTGCACTAGTCCTTGCACTGAACCTCTGGTCAGCGGGAATTCTGGATCGGACATCCAGGAGTAGGGCCATCGAGATTGCTCGACCACCGCGCGCTCCTTAGCGTCTTTCCAAGCTTCCGCGGGGTTCTTGGTTTGGTTTAAGTAGATGAACCACGGCCCAGTTAGCTTGGACCAATCGTCGGGCAGGGCCGGGTGGGCGATACCTCTCGGCATGAAGTGACCCGAATGGAGAAACCGGTGGATGATCGGCCCGGAGTGAACGGTAATGTACTGCTTGTTAGGCCCGCCAAGGTATTCATTGCTCCCCATCACCACGAACGCACCATATCCACCCGTGGACTGCGTGATGCCATGGACAAAGTGGTTTTCGACGTAGTCGCAGAAGTCGTATTTGGTGTAAACGCGGCCGTCTTTCAATCGGTAGGTCGCGTCTTGTACCTGCGTTGATCCTGTCATATCTGGGATGACGGCTTGCTCAGAATCGGTCGCGAGCTGATAATCGAAGAGCTTAGGGTTAAGATAGAACGACCAGCGCACTTGGCCGAAGGATTCCGGTTCGTAACCCTTGGGTCGGGCCATCTTCACAAAGACGTAGTAGCCGGGGTCATCTTTGCGTAGCACGTAGTGGAGATCAAAGTCGCAACCGCCGCATTTGGCCTTGATTGAAACCTCGGCGAGGTCGAGGCTCTGGCGTACGATGGTGAACTTGCCATTCCGAATGTCTCCGCCATCCTTGCCAACTGAGTTCGCGATGGCAAAATAGCCACCACGACCGGCGAGGTTCGGGCTCTTTCCTAGTCTCATATCCGAAATCGTGGCGTTTGACTTGTTGATCGAGAACGAAACGGTGTCGTTGGCGAGAGTGACCTTGTCGCCTTGGTCGGTCAGCGTCACGCCGACTTGGCTGATGAAGAGCAAGGCGAGCGATGTGACCATGGATTGCGTTTTACCCCGATCGTTCCATAACGTCAGAAATGGATAGTAGTAGCTTAAGCTCATACGGAAGAATTTGAACTTGACCGCTCGACTTGGTCGTCTCAAGTGTCGCAGGATCGAGCCAAGTCCCGTGCTGATTCAGGTGGAGATTCAGCTCAGTCCCGTTCTCGTTGTGAACCATGTAGATGCCTACACCACGCTTTCGAATGTGCCGCACTCGGAGGTCAGGATGAGTCTGGATATCCATCGATCTGGTGACGCCAAGCGCAGAAAGTCGCTCCAAAACGTCGGCTTCGTGGGGTTCGCCATCTTCGCTTAGGATCACTTGGTAGCGCTTGCCAACGGTTTCGACCTCTGAAGGGAGCAGGTAATTGAAGTCGATCTGATGTTGCATCAAGATTGCAGGGAGTCGCCACGGCAGGTGACCGTTTTGACCCACAATTCCGACGTGGCACACCTGCTCGCAGTCGGTGTTGAGCCAGGCAAGCCTCTGACAGCGCAGAGCGAACGACTTGAATTTGGACCACCAACGTGAATGAGGGCCAACATCTGGCGGGCGCTCTTCGAATCTGGGGCCCCGGATCGAGTAGTAGAACGCGTGAGGGACGAGCAAGTTTTGGCCACGAACAAAGCACCAGTCCGTCAGCCACTTGAACTCCTCGTAGGTCAGGCCATGCCCGTAGGCGCCGGCGAGTTCATTCGAGTTTCGCCGCTTTCCAGAATGGACCATCGCAGAAGACGCCGCTTTCGCTTGGGTGCTTTGTGGGCCTTCGATTGCAGTTGGGCCAGGGAGCACCCACCGCCACACAAGGTCTTGGCCGGGGTAGTCAAAGTAGCCCATCGCGCCAAGATCGTCGGGGTATTCAGGATGGCCCATCAAGGCGATTCCGTGAGCTTTGCACCAAGTCGAGAGTTGCGAATAGTAGGTCTCGTTTAGTCGAAGATGAACGCCACGAAGGTAGATTTCAGCGGCCTCCGATTCTGACTTCCATATCTCTGGGAGTCGATGAGCAAGATCGATTCCCGTTAGGCGCTGGATATTGCCAAGGATGTCGGTGGTGCCAGGCATGAGCTCCTTTTCCAGCGGGCGACCTAAGAGCGATGGTTCATCTGTAAAGATTCCCTTGACCGTCTTGCCGAAATGGTCGCCGATAGCATTGAAATAGCCATCGTAGACTTTGCGAATGAAGCATGCCACCGCCTCGGGATTGAGGAGGTCTGCTGCAGGTGGGGTCTCTTCTTTCGGCCCCTCGCCTACATAGTGGAGTCCCCGAATCACCGACTTGATCGGCCGTTCGACCACCACCTGCTTTGCGTCACGGAAAAGGATATTCTCGGGAGATCCGATTTCGGCAGTCGCGTTTCGGATTTCCAAACCACGGCACTGATAGGCTGCATTCTCCGCGACGACCTGGCCCGAAGAAGACCCCGAAGGGTACATCCCTTCGTCGTACAGCACCACCCACATCCCTCGCTTGGCCGCTTGCTCAACGGCAAAGCGAACAAAGTGGAGCATTCGTTCTGACATCCAGGCGATCGACTTCGGCAAACCTCCCCGGGGGTGGATGACAAACGCGTGGACTCCATGGGCTTGAAAGTCGTCCATTTGCCGAGTAATCTCGGCCTCGTTCAGCTCGTCGTTCCAGAACCAAAATGGGCACAGGCTGAACTCACGGGGTGGTTCAACGAACTCTGGTCCGAGTAATTCGAGGGGATCAGCCGGCAAACCATCTCTCCTGGAAGTTTTCGAGGGCTGTAATTGGAGTGGCTAAGCCACGAGGAGGCGCTACGAGGGAGGCAACAAGCTCATCCTCAATCCCTTCAACAAGGGAATAACCATCCTCGATTCTCACGCCTTCGAGCGTCTCGATTCCACCGGAGGCTGCGAAGCAAAGCGAATGCAGTGCAACAAACGAACGAGAGTCTTCCAGCGTAGTGATTGGGCGCTCTCGCTCTCCTCGGCCATAGGCAAACGTTTCGCGTAAGTTATGGCAAAGGACGTCGTGGTTGTCGACAAATGGAGAGTAAAGCTCCTCAAGTATGCCGTCTTCCCACCGGATGGTGGCATGGTTCCAGGTTTCAAAGATGATCTCTGCAGATTCAAATCGAAGGGTTTCATGCTCAAACGCATGCCTGTTGCCAAGGTGAGTCGCCGCGATCCTGAAGTCGACTCCGTCGAGGTCAATCGAGGCCATCACGGTGTCGAAGCTCGAGATCGGATGCCCTCGAAAGAGCTTCGCCTGAACCGATTCGACCGACGCAATTCCATCTACGGGACCGCACATCCAAAGAATGTTTTGGACATAGTGGGCGAGAGCGTTACCGATGCAAGAATCGAGCACCCACTGGCCGCCGAGCTGGACTTGCCCGGCCCAACGATTACGACCGTAATATCCCGAATTCCGGGGCCAAACTGCGTGGAGCGAGGCACCAACTAAATTTCCAAACTCTCCGGAAACAACTCGCCTTTTCAAGGCTTGTCGAAAGGGGTCGCCGATAAAATTGAATCCGACCTGCGTTTGCCGCTTCGCTGTGCGGTCGAGCTCGATCATTTCGAGCAGTTCCGGCCACCAGAGCGTTGGCGGCTTTTCGAGATAGACCTGCACTCCACGATCGACCGCTAGGCGATGTTGTTCTGCGTGGAGAAAGACGGGGGTGGGAAGGCAAACAAGGTCGATCTGCTCTTTTGCGAGCATTTCGGAATAGTCGGTGTAATCAGCGGATAAGAAGGGATCACAGGTCGCCACCAGTTGACAAAGCCCCTCCGCTTCCAACGCTCGAATCGCCCGATGATGTGATTGGGCAAATCCCCCTAAGCCTGCGATTGCGACACGAATCATGGCTTTAGTAAAAAGCTGCCGAGCGTGCAGTCCTTGAGAGCGCGCACTGCCTTGGCGACGCTCGCTGCGTTCAGGTCCGCACCGGCGGCGTTTGTGTGAGTGAAATCGGCTTCACAGTAGAACTTCGACTTGATCTCCGCAATCGGAAACTTGCTGATTTCCTTCCAACTCAGGTCATAAAGGTCGATGTAATGGGCCTTCTCTTGGTCGGCGATCTGCTGTGCCCACAGCCGGTAGCTACTCGGCTTCTGCTCTGCCTCAATCTTCGTTTCGGGGCGGGGGCACCTGGGGATGTAGGAGCAGACGATCGGGGTCGCTCCGTGCTCCTTCGAGTCCTTGACGTACCTGCGCATGTACCAACCGAAGGTGTGGACAACCTCGTGCTTCTTGGTCATGAGGTTGTCGATCTCTTGGGTTTCTTCGCCTATCCCTCGAATCGAACCGCGCGCTCGGGACGCATCGTTGATCGCCCCAGGGTCGTTGTGGCCGAACTGCATCAGGACAAAGTCGCCAGGCTTCATCTCTTTCAGAATCGCGTCCCAGCGTCCTTCGGTGAGAAAGGTTCGGCTACTC
>JBBRHU010000248.1:0-5385 GCA_038222255.1 Fimbriimonadales bacterium
AGAGCGGACTTGTTTGCGTTCTGGACTGCTCGCGTTGGAGACCCAACCGAGGCATCCATTCCCTGAATATCTCGAAGCATCTTCTCGGCGTCGGGGTCGGCGATCATGTTCTTCAGGTCAGCGAGCGATGCGAAGCACGGGATCGACGAATTCTTGCCTGCGAGGGCGAGCGGCTTTTCAGTGGAAAGACCGAGCGCGACCACTGGGTTCAGCGGGTGCGTCAGCATCGCTTGGTCGAAGTGCCGACCGACCCAGCCATAGCGGAGTGTGCTATCTGGGCTCGCCGACTGCCAAATGTCCATTGACTTAAAGTGAGACCGGTTTGGCTTGGGGTAGCCAACATTGTTAATGACTGCGACTTTGCCTTGTTGGTACAGTTCAGCAAGTCCCTGCAGGCCTGGGTGGAAACCGAGATCGGGCGAAATCTTGAGGACGTCTGCCTCCTTAATTCCGATCGTCGGGCGTAGGTCGTAGTAGGCTTTGTTTGCATAAGGCACAACAGTGTTCAAACCGTCGTTGCCACCATTCAGCTGGAGCACGACCAAAACGGTGTCTCCTGTTGCCTTGGCTCCTTTAGCCTGTCGAAGGATGTCGGCGTGGGCAATGTTGGAAAGCCATCGCGGAGCCACGAGACCGACGGCAATCATGCCTCCAGCCTTCATCAAATCTCTTCTTGAATATAGATCGCTCATTTTCGCTCCACTGTCATTATCGGATGGAAACGGCCCTTTTGGGAAGTCCTTAAGGGGTCTTGTGCAGAAATGACGCCAAAACTTGCTCCCAGTTCAGCGATGGGTAACCTCAGCAGATGGAAGGGTCAAAGGTCCGGGGTGAAACACTGCTTGTCTGTGTGCTCTTTGGAGCCATGGTGTTGGCCGTCTTCTGGAGATCCTACGACAAAGGACCGATCAGCACGGTCAGACGATTCCATGAGGCGGTGCGTAGCCAAGATGTCATGACGCTCCAGAAAGTGGTCGATGCAGATACCGACGCCCGAGGCCTGAACGTCCTCGTCACCCAGACTCGGCTCCTTTTGGAGCGCAACGCCACCTTCGAAGTTGCAGGCATGGACACTTCAGCCAACCAGGTGCGTGCTGCGGTGATCTATCATCTCCCGCACGAGGCCCCAGTCGTGACCGTTTGGGTGCTGGACAAGCAGCGTTCGATCTGGCGAGTAAATCCGTTTAAGACGGTCAGCTTGATGGAGCAGCTTGTCGATCGATCCTCGACCGCAAGATAGCACTACAGATCTGCGGGAACCTTCCACGCTCCCTTGAGGTTTAATATCCATGCAGATGAGAGAGTCAGGAAGGGTTAATCTACTCACGGTCGCAGGTGGTTGCATGGTTTTGGTCATCGCTGGCCTCTTCTTCATAGGTGGGGAATCTGCCACAACTGTCGCATCGCGCTTCATGAGCGCCCTTGCGAAGCAAGATCCTGAAGAGATCACCAAGTCGAGTTTCATCGGCACAAAAACTCCAGCAGAAGCCAAGGCCGCATGGAAGAAGACTTTCGAATACTCAAAGCACTACATCTTTGAGTGGTTCGTCACCGGATCGAGCCAGCCGGACGAGAAAAACGCGATGGTAAAGCTTGAGGTGAAAGGCAATGCCGATTCCTCCGCAAGCTACGGCGAGAAGTTTGACCTTGCACTCAGAAAGGTCGATGGAAAGTGGCTCGTCGATGTACGTGCGATGAGTCACGACATGTATCCGGCGCTTCCGAAGTAGTCCCTACTCGTGCAGGTCCATCTGGCCACCCTCTTGGCTGACCATCTCAATTCCATCAGTTGCCCAAACTCCGCAGGGACCTCCACCTGTACTGACGCCCAGGTCGACGACCTCACCGTTCATGTTCAAGACGGGATGATAATATCCGGCGACCGCTTTGGCATTACCGGTGATGTAGTGTCCGATGAGGCTCCTGCGAAATCGATCTGCAGAAGTGTTCGGGTAGCTCCCGTGGATGACGGAGCCGTTAAAGAACAGGACGTCTCCGGCTTTCATCTTTACGGCCACAGGAACCATCTCTGGTCCAAGCGGCACCGTCACATCGGTAAAACTTGCTGAGGTGTCGGCTGCTACAGTGCAGAGCGTCGGAAGGTTCTGAGTCCGCGGCACGACTTGCATGCAACCATTCTCCTCGTCGCAGTCATCGAGCGCGAGCCAAGCCGCGATACACGTTCCCGGACGAGCATTCAGATAGGTCTGATCTTGGTGGAGCGCTTGTCCACGGCCCCCTGCCGGCTTAAAGTACAGCATCGTCTGCACGGCATAGGGTTGTTCGCCAAGCAATGAAGTGAGTGCTTCGTTGATTCGAGAGTCAAGTAGCCACTTCAGGCTCACTTCGTCCCATCGGTGCATGTGGATCATGCGCGGATAACGCTTCAACGGATCCGAACTTGCGAGGTCCACTCCGGCAAAATCTCCCGGCCACTCCTGCAGTCGCAAATCCATGTAGTGGTCGCGTAGAAAGGCAACCTCATCGTTGTCGAAGAGATTCGGGATGACGACAAATCCCTCGCTTTCGTAGGTTTGGGTTGCGCCAAGAGCCAAGCTCACTGTCCTAAACTCTTGACGTAGGCAACAACTCCGAAGAGAAGGAACACTCCGCCAACCGCGAACCCCGGCCAACTTAGCATCCCCTTATTCGCCAGAACCAAGCCGACAATGCAACCAATGACGCCCAGCGTCAAGTTGATCAAGGCTGCGACCTTGAGCACGGGAGATTCCACCTGCCTGTTCAGAAAGCCTGGAATTCCCGGGGCATTTGTTTCGCAGTAGTGGTCAACAACATAGGCAACCTGCTTCGCTTGGAGGCCCATTCGTGTCGCCGCGTAATCTGTGAGGTCTTGACGAGAGATGATTCGATTCTCCCTTCGAGACGCCGCGAGTTCAACTTCAACGTGTTGAATCACGTTTATTACTTGCTCATCTCGTAGTTCATTCGCCATGGTCGGTAAATTAAGACGAGTTTCACCACAGATAGGACGCACCTTCGTGCAATTTCCTACTCAATCACAATTTTGCTGAAGTCTCCGGCGACTCCCAACAGGGCGGCCGTGGCTTGTAGGAGGGTCAATCGAGCGTAACGAACCGCCTCATCCTCAACCATGATCATCGTGGAATCGAAGAACGCATTGATAGGATCGACGAGCTGGTTAAGGAGTCTCACGACGGTCTCCGCATTCTCTTCCGCAACCGCTCGCGCAATCTGCGCCTCGCTGTCGGTGAGTGCGTGGTAGAGGTTCAACCCCTCTAGCGATTCAAGCTTTGGCAAGTCAACCGCACCAAGAGCGTCGTTCTCTGCAAACTCAACACTCTTCTTCTTCGCAGCCGCGAGGATGTTGGCGGGCCGCGTCGCAGTCTGCACGAGCTTGGCGTCTTTTGCCAGCTCAACCATGCATGCCGCTCGGAAGCGAACAGTTCGTGGGCTCGTAACGGCCTCGGCCACATCGCTTAACAAGGAAGCTTCAAGCACGTCGTATCGCGCTTCGATCTCGCTGCCATAACGCGACCCCATGAGGTCTACAAACGACTTCGTCGCCTTCTCGGCGTCCAGCTCTACTCCTTGCGCTGCGAATCCTTGGAGTGCGGCATCGAACAGGACTAAGTAGCTAGGCAGTGGTTCGAACCACTGGAGGGCAGCTTGGATCAGGATTGTGGCGGCTCGACGAAGCGCGTAGGGATCAGTGGAACCCGAAGGCTGCAGTCCAAGGCCCAAGTAACCAGCCAGCTTATCGAGTTGGTCGGCAATCGTAACCCGGATTGCCGTTCGCTCGGCATTGCACTCACCGGGATTAGGATTCTTGCTCGGGTCGTAGTGCGTCTGGATCGCCCAGCAGACCGCGCTCGGCATATTTTCGCGACGAGCGTATGAGCCGCCGATGATGCCTTGGAGGGCGGGCAGTTCGCTCACGAGCCCTGTCGTGAGATCGGCTTTGGAGTACAGCCCCGCAGTCTTTGCCCACTCGATCTCTTCAGCGGGTGCATTCTGAAGCAGGGCCACAGATGCCGCGAGGCTGGAGAGCCGCTCTGCTCGCTGCCGAACTGTTCCTAATTTGGCTTGGAACAAGATCCCTTCTGTCTTTTCAAGGAACTGCTCGAACGTGAATTTTTTGTCTTCGTCGAAGAAAAACTTAGCATCGTTGAAGCGAGCGCTCAGCACCCAACTCGTTCCCTTTCGCACCGACTCATCTTCGCCCGAATTCCTTACGAACAGGAACTCTGGCAAGAGCTTTCCGCTCTGGTCGCGAACCGGGAACATCTTTTCGTGCTTCGCCATCGCCGTGACGAGAACTGCCTCGGGGAGTTCCAAGTAGGCAGCTGGGAATTCACCACGGATCGTAGTTGGCCACTCTGTCAAGTAGACATTTTCCGAAAGAAGCGCTGGCTCGATCTCCGCAACTCCGCTCGTGGCGGTCGCAACTCCGTCCAGAATCATCTTTCGACGGAGCTCAGCTTCTGGTTCAACAAACCGTTTTCGAAGTTCACCCACGAGGTCGTTGTAGTTTGAGGCTGCAAAGTTCTCTCGTGCGTAAAACCGATGGCCTCGACTCTCCAGCCCAGAAGCTAGTCCTTCCAGTTCGAACGGCACGAGTTCGCCATTGAGGGCAGCAACAATCCAGCGAATTGGCCGAGCGAACCGCATCCGTGCCTTGCCCCACCGCATCGTCTTGGCAAACGCCAGACCTCGGATCGCCTTCGGAACAAACTCCTCAAGAAGCTCTTTCGTAACCCGGCCCGGAACAGGCTTGCTGATCCAGACATATTGATCGTCTTTCCGAATCGTCGCAACATCCACACCCTGGCTTCGACAAAATCCGAGGAGAGCGTTCGAGGGATTCCCTTCTGCGTCAAACGCCGCTTTAAGTGCAGGTCCACGCTGCTCTTTGACGCTGTCCTCCTGACGATCTTTCAGCCCATCAATTCCAATAATCAGTCGCCGAGGTGTCGCAGATGCTTGCGCCCCACCTTCGAGGATGCCCGCCTCGGTGAGCATTTGCACGAGCGAATCGCGCAGGTCGTTGAGAGCCTTTTCGACCGCAATCGCGGGGAGCTCTTCGACACCGAGTTCGAGTAAAAAGTGGGACATGGGCAGTCTCTAAGGATACCGGGTCCGAATGGTGAGGGTCTTTATCCTCAAGGCCTGATCGGTTTCACCACCGAAAGACACAAACCCTATGCGGTCTATTCACAGGCTGCATCGCCTTTGCTAGAGTGAGATTAGTCCATATGAATTTCGCATTACTTGCGCTTTCTTCCACACTTCTTGCCGCTCCCCAAGAATTCAGTGATGTTGCCAACCGAAAGGAGTTCTTTTCAAAGGTCACCCTCTCTCCCCAGCACAAGGCCGCGCTCGCGAAAAATCAGTTCTTCACCTCAC
>JBBRHU010000249.1:0-5383 GCA_038222255.1 Fimbriimonadales bacterium
TCTTGCGCTGGCTTCTACAATTCGGTCGACAAGCTTGTCATCAACGATGTCGATCGATTGTAGCAACCGCAGGGTGAACTCCTTCGCCTCCAATTCTGTCAAGGGACCAATGCTAAGCACTTCCATGTCTCGCAGGTAGTCAGTCCCGAAGCCAGCCACTATCATCTTCTTGAGCACGTGGTGGAACCCAATTGATCCGGCAAGGATCATTCGACATGGGGGATAGTTGTTACGAATATGGGTGAGAGTGCCAAGTAGTTGATGGGCCTCGGCAGGGTTCTTTTTGAAGATGGCATCGATCGCCCAAGGCAACTCGTCGATCACAAGGACAAAGCTGCTATGGGGCACAGATTGTTGAACAAATTTTATGAGGGCTTCGAGCTTTTCTGCCCACTTCTCCGCTCCCGCGTCTTTGATGGTGATCGGGCCGATATTCACCTTGTCCAATTTTTGAACCCAGTCGCGGGCGACTTTCTCCGCCCGCTTGCTTCGCGGAATGTGGATTTGGCACGCACTATAGATTCTCTCAAAGAATTCAGAACATGACCCGACACCCTCAACATCGCAATAGACAATATGGAAGTCGTCTGGGCAAGTCTTGACCAGGTCCTTCAGGAACCACGTCTTGCCGATTCGGCGAATATCTTCGAGTCGAAAGCTCTTGCTGGCCAACGTCTCAAGCACCTGCGCTCGAAACCCAGGACGCGGAAAGAAATCTTCTGCTCCCGGGGAGCCACCTGCGTTGATCTTCATAATGTTTGATGTACATCATACACAATGTACATCACAAAAGATGTTAATAGTCCAATTTGTTCGATAATTGCCAATATCCGACGAGACTTCTGCAGCGCAGCTCAAGCTGGCCAAAGCTCATCTTCAACATCGAGGGAGATGAATCCCGCTAGACCCCGGTCGTCTATATGACCCTTCTAACATGGGTCGGCATCCACCGCAGATCTGCAAAGTTGAACCAGAAGGACATCTGGAATCTATTAGTTACCCCGCAACTGTTCTTTCGATCGAAAATGGCGAGAATTTGTCGACAGGCTTGAAGCGGTTTAAGGAAATCATCCGCGCCAAAAAGGCACGCGGGAAGGGGCTGAGCTCGACATGCATGGACAGCTATTCTTCGCCCACCAGCGGGAACATTCTCCGATTGAGCCCCTCCGCCCGATCGGGCCATTCGGTATGCCCGCTAGGAAGCAGCGCTACGAGGCCTGGATTTGATTCCCAACATAGGATTACAATCACGAGCGTCCGATACGCGTGTAGGGCGACGGCAACCCAGCCTTGCGAAAGTGCGCCGACTCTATGCCAATCTGGATATTCCGTTGGAAAGCCTGATCCAGCCTTCTGGCCGAAAGAAAGCTTCGGCGGCGGGAATTCTAAGTAAACCAGGAAACCTGGTGGGCCCAGCTAGATTCGAACTAGCGACCTCACCCTTATCAGGGGTGCGCTCTAACCAACTGAGCTAAGAGCCCGAACGAAGCAAAATTATACCCACATCCAACTCAGTCCCGGTCAAGGGAACTAGAGACCTTGTGGAGGCGCATCTGGATTGGCAAAACCTGTCGTACAATGAATGGGTCGTGAATCCAATCTTGATTGCCGCGGTTTACATGCTTCCGAGTTTTCACACGGAACTGGTTGTGGACGTTGAGCCGCCCGCAAAAGCGACGAGCGCCTCATACGTTCCTGCAGATTCACCCGCGAGAGTCAGAGAGTCACTTCGCCGAAGATCCGCGTTGGCACTCCTCCAGCGGATGATGACCGAGAACTTCACGGAGACCGCGAATAGCTATCCTGACGCAAAGGTAGAGGGCTTCGCCGTGAACCTCATGGCGTTTGCAGGGCTTCTCGATGGTAAAGACAAAGCCGCGCTCTACGACGCAGCAAGCGTCTTCCGCGACCAAGCGTTTAGCCAGGAAGAAGCTCGGAAGGCGTGGGTTGACGTCGCGGGGATCCTTGAAAGGTCCTCGCGCTAAGCTTCGGCGACCAGCCTCGCTGGCTTGCCCTTCGGCAAGAGCCTAGTAAAGCCAAGCGAGACCACCGCGATACCCGTTCCCACCCAAAAGGGCATCTGATAGTTTGCTGTCCGTTCCCAAAGCATCGCTCCGAAATAGGGCACGGTGACCGCTGCGATGTGGTTCATCGTAATGCCCATCGCTAGGCATGGGGTCATCTCACCGGGTCGAACGATTCGATTGAGGTAAGTCGTGAAGCCAACTCCGAAGGTGAAAAGGATGTTGTCGATGAGGAACAGCGCATACAGCGCTCCGACTGTTTGCATCGTGCTATATCCCAAAAAGACCACGATCAAGCCAATCGCGTACCACGTCAGCGGTCGCCGTTCACCGATTCGGTCGACCCATCTGCCGATCTTTGGCGCAGTCACCGCGATCAGAACAGCGTTGATCAACTGCAACAAGAGCATGTTCTCGACGGGAACGTGATAAACCAAGATCAACGCGTACGAGGCGAAGATGGAGAAAATTTGTCGCCTGCAACCTTCCAAAAAGGTCAGGACATAGAAGAGCGCATATTCCTTGCGAAGAACAATCCTGATCTCAGTCTTGGGTGCGTTTGTGTGCAGAGTCGCGCACAAGGCGGCCGCCGCCAAAACCGAGAAGCCACCGATCAAAAACGCACCGTTGTAGTTCATGATCTTCAGGAATCGGAAGCAGACGAAGCTGAGCCCTAACGCAACAATCGTCGCCATCGCTCCGACTGCAGAAAGAGTTCCAAGCGAGTGTCCCGTCTTGTCGCCTCCCTGAATCTGCAACGTGATCGCCGAACTCACGCTCACGTAGAGGTGGAACCCAATCGACCAGCCGGTTGTGATCATCACGACGGCAGCGTAGTCGCGCGGGATGACATTGGCCATCAACCCCATTCCCATCACCGCAAGTCCGAGTGCAGCAAGTCGAGCCTCGGCAAACATGAGCAGCGCCCCAGTCGTCAGCGCAGCAAGCAACCCAGGAATTTCGCGAAAGGCCTCAAGCCTTCCAAGCTGAACGGGCGACGCATGAAACTGGTCTCGAAGGTAGTTCTGGAACACGCCCGAATAGACGTTAAATCCAAACATGAACAAGAAGGTCAGCACGACCAGCCGGCCCCAGGGAGTTCGTATGTAGCCTAGGATGATCGACGCTCCGAGGGTTCTGTAGCTACCATTACCAGTTGGAGCGGCCCACCGCAGAGAAGGTCAAAACAGGCTTGCCGTCGCACTTCTCATTATGCGTCCTCCCTCAATTCCTTCCTCCGACCCTGCAAAAATTGCTGGGACTGCCGATAGATCGAATGGGAGAACACCCACCAAGGGAACCATGAGCACCTCTCTGCGTGTCGTCAAATCAGAAACTGCGGTCAGCATTCGCTCGGCGAGTGACATCACCGGAATCGAAATCCACACTCTCCGTTATTGGGAGCGGGAGTTCGCTGAATTCCTGTGCCCAACCCGCACGGAAGGTGGTCAGCGCAGATATCGCCCAGAAGATATTCGAGCTGTTTTCATGATAAAGCGTCTCGTCCGTGACGAGATGTTTAGCATCGCCGGAGCACGCCGAGCCCTCGCTCGCAGACTCTTGGAGGCGGCCTAACCCCATGCACCCTGCACTCACCGAAATTCAAGCTGCGATCACTGGACTCAGAGCCGAAGAGGCCCACTCACTGATCGAAAACGCACTCGCTCGTGATCCGCGAGATGCCGATATTCTCTGCGAAAAAGCGATCCTTCTTTGCTATTTGCAAAAAGAAGTCGAAGCGATCACGCTGTACCCAAGAACAAAGGGGGCGGACCGTCAGCAGTTTCTCGCCGAGGTCCTTCGCGATCACCTCTACTGTCGACATCAGCAAGAACCCCGAAACGCAGAAGTCCGAAAGCAGTTCGAACGGTTCGCTTCATTAGTCGAAAAGCCGCTCGACCATGTCGGCACCAAACTGTCCGCAATCCTCATCGTCAAGAATGAATCAGACTGCCTCGCCGACTGCCTCCGTAGTCTAGATGGAATCGTCGACGAGATCGTTGTTGTTGATACCGGATCGACCGACAATACGGTCGAGATCGCGGAAAGCTACGGAGCAACAATTGGCCATTTTGAGTGGTGCAACGACTTCGCTGCCGCACGAAATGCCTCGCTCTCGCTCGCCACAGGTGACTGGGCGCTCTGGATCGACGCCGATGAAATGCTCACCGAAGGCGCGGGCCAGGCGATTCGCCGAGCCGTCTGCCGACCCCAGTTCGGAGCCTACTATGTCGATATCGTCAACTTCACTGACGACCGAATTGGCGGTGATGAGTTCGTCCACAACGCCGTCCGACTGTTCAGAAATCTTCCCGGGGTTGAGTTCACCGAACCGATTCACGAGCAAGTCATTCAGTCAATTCACGCGCTCGGATTGCCCTGGGCTCGGCTAGAGGGCTTCAAGTTTCTCCATAGCGGTTACCGACCCTCAGTTGTCGACGCCAAAGGAAAGAACGACCGAACAATTTCAATGCTCCGCGACGTGGTCGCCGATCACCCCGAAGATTCGTTCCAACTTTTCAACCTCGCGAACGCTCTCCTGGTCGATAAAGAATATCAAGAAGCGATCATTTATGCCGAGAAGTCGCTCAAGTTCGCTACGCAGAAACTGGACTACATTCCGCTCGCATACCAAATCTGGCAAAACGGGTTGATGGGCTTGGGAAGGCACGCGGAGGCCCTTGCAATCTGCGACCGCGCAGAGGAGAGCGGTTACGGCGGATTGCTCAATGAGTTCGAGCGAGCGTCGTGCTTGTTCTCAACTGGTCAAACCGAATCTGCACTCCTCGCCATCGACCGGTGCATCCAGTTCGAATGGGAAAAAACGTTCGTGGGCGACCGAAGCATTGCAGATAGCAAGCGCTTCGTCGTTCGGGCACAGATTCTAGCCCAGCTCGGGCGACTAGCCGAAGCAAACATTGCGATCGACGGGGTGCTTCGGCACGACGGCGAAGACTGCCATGCACTGTTTGTCAAAGCCTGGATCGTCGAGAAGTCGGGCCGCTATGCGGAGGCAACTCAGTTCTATCAACAGGCTTCCAGATTCCCCGCGACTCACATGGAGTCGTGCAAAGGAATCGAGCGATGCCAGGCTCAGCCAGACATTAGCTTCAAGGCGCAATTCCTTGAAGACCCAGGCAACGACGAGCTTTGGCTCGCGTGGTTAGAAAGCGCGCTCAAAGCAGGCGACGCAGCCGGAACTCTCGATAGTTTCCAGACCTTCGCAACCGTCCGGACAATCGATGCCGAAAGGCTTACCGACTGGGGACGTGTGCTCTTTGATCTTGGAAAGTTTGAAGAAGCGCTAGAGAAGTTTCAGGCTTCAATTGATGCCGATCCAACCTATGCAAATGCTTACT
>JBBRHU010000250.1:0-5374 GCA_038222255.1 Fimbriimonadales bacterium
CAGAGAACAGCTGATCCTTCCTCGCTCCTCCGCTAGCCGAGACGAGTAGGCGTACGCCCCGAGCTGTCCTTCTTTCCAAGATGCTCGGGGCACGCCGACCTAGGGCACTACGAGAGTCGTGATGTCTGTTTTCGAGAGCCCTGGTCCCTGCACCGCAGCTTTCAATCCAGCCGCTCCGCCCTCTTGGAAATAGCCGACGGTGACATCGTAGGATCCTGGAGTCAACACAGCTCGACCCGACCGCTCAGTCATTCCTTGAGAGTAGTCGTTCATCACGACCAAGCTCTCTCCGATCCAGAGGTTGGAACCGTCATCGCTGCTCGTCGAGAAGGTGTAGACACCTGCTCTCTTAATCTTGATCTGCATGCGGAATCGCAAAGCGTAGGAAAGCTTTGTCGAGAGCCCGGTGAGCGAAATCGTCTCCACAGTTCCGGATTTGACGGATTGAATGGAGGCGAAGTTTGGAACGTTTTGGAAGAGTCCAGAGGACCGTTCGTAGACGTCGTAGGTGATGCCATGGATCACCTTCACTGGCGACCGATACCTTCTCGCGGCAACCTTGGAAATTGCTCCTACCGCCTTGCCGTTGATGAAGTTTTGTGCGCTGTATTCTGTTGGCTCGGTTGTGGTGATCGGACCTTGGTAGATTGGGCTGCTCATCGACGGAGTTCCATTCTTGGCGATCCTTAACTCGACTCCCGGCATCTTTGTCTGACGAAATTCGATTTTCGCGTCCTTTTCGAAAATGATGAGGTTCGCATCTGCTTCAGGAGCATCGATGTTCATGTTCGCGCCAAGCTCGGCGAGTCGACCGACATATTGATTGAGCCGACCAGTGAAATCTGCGTAGTCCTTCCGATTTGGAGGAGTCCAAAGCGTCTCCGCCATAGCGACAATTCGAGGGAAAATCATCTGCTCGACCTTCGCATAGTTGGGCATCCACTCCGTCCAAACATTAGCCTGTGCCCCTCGGACCAAGCTGTGTTTATCCTTGGGCAACTCGGCTGGAACCGGCTCGTAGCCATACACCTTGGCTGTCGAAATGCTCTCGTAGCTAAAGTCAAAGTAGCAGTGCGAGGTGGGCGACATCGCAACTCGGTGCCCTGACTTCGCTGCCGCAATTCCGCCAGCTTCTCCTCTCCACGACATCACCTGTGCGTTTGGGGCAAGTCCACCCTCGAGAATTTCGTCCCAACCCATCAAATCTCGACCACGAGAGTTCAGGAACTTTTCGACGCGGCGAATAAAGTAGCTTTGAAGCTCGTGCTCGTCTTTGAGATGCTCTGACTTCTTGCGTGCCTGGCAATCTGGACACTTAGACCAGTAATATTTATCAACCTCGTCGCCGCCGATGTGTATCACTTTGGAGGGGAAGAGTTGCATGACTTCGTCAAGCACGTCTTCAATGAACTTGAACGTCGCCTCTTTTCCAGCGCAGTAGGCGAGGGCACGGTACGGGCGGTCCGCGGTCTTGGGGATCGAGCAGCTGACCTCAGGTTGAGCGACCATCGCCGGCAAGCAGTGCCCAGGCATTTCGATCTCGGGGACGATCGTGATGTTGCGATCAGCCGCATATCGCACGACCTCTCGAATCTGATCCTGGGTGTAGTAGCCACCGTACTTCGAGACCTTGGAGTTCTCGGGCACGAATTCGATGTTGCTGTAGTTCCAAATTTCCCCAGGGCGCTGAAGTCGATAGGAGCCCTGCTGGGTGAGCTTTGGATACTTCTTGATCTCTACGCGCCAACCACCGTCGTCAATGAGGTGCCAGTGGAAGACATTCATCTTGAGCTCGCTCAAGTAGTCCAGCGTCTTCTTTACTTCCTGCACGTTGAAGAAGTGTCGTGAGACGTCAAGGAGCATTCCTCGCCACTCGAACCGAGGTTTGTCGGAAATGTGGACACAGGGGATCGATCCACCCCTTGCGCCGAGAGTCATCTGCTTAAGGGTCTGAGCACCGTAAAACAGACCAGCGGCCTTGGGAGCTTTCACGACGACTTCATCGGGCGAGACCACGAGGTCGTATCCTTCCGGTCCAAGATTTGCCACCGAAGCAGACAGCTCGAACCTTATTTTATGTCGCCTGACGGATTCTAGCGAAACTCGTCGCTTGCTCAAAAACGACTCAAGGTCTGGAACAAAAGCTGCCGCACCTTTGGGGGCCACGATAGACATTGCCGCGAGAGTAATGGGAAAGGTGCCAGCGTGCATCTCCACCGAAGTGGGGTTCGGAATGACGGGGCCAATATTCGCTTGCGTGCCGAGCGACGTCGCTGACAAGAAGATCAGAGGAAGGATCACGTCACTAAGCATATACTGGACCCTGTGCTGAGTTGCCCGGTTTTTTCCTTACTTCTATTGACAGCACATGCCGGTAGTCCGGCATTGAGTGCCCCGACCATGCAAGACCGCATCACTCGAATTCAAGAAGACCTCCAAGCGCTTTCCAGGCTCTTCCCCCTCAACATCGTTCCCGACCACAAGGCGCGAATTGACGGTTATCTCAAAACCGAACTTGGAGAGCTAGAAAAGACTGACTTCAAATCGCTCTCGCTCTCAGACCAAACCGACTTTGTGTTACTCAAGCATTACCTCTCTTCGCGCTTGCGCCGGTCGATCATCCAGGCCAGACTTGATGAGAAGACAGTGAGCCTTCGGCCGTTTAGCGCGACAGTCTTTGAACTCGAGAAACTCCGACGAGGCTTGGGGGTGATTGACGGAAAATACACCGCAGAGCAACTCAAGCTCATTTCCGAGAGTATCGCGGCAACGAAAAAGAAGGTCGAGGCAGGAATGAAGCTGGACCGCACCGTCGCCTATCGGGGTAGCCGAATCATTGAGGAGATGAAGCGTTGGCTAGATCGCTGGTATCGCTACTACGAAGGCTACGACCCCATGTTCACCTGGTGGGTAGCCGAACCGTTCAAGAAAGTCGGCACCGGTCTCGATGAATTAAGCAACTCAATCAAGGAAAAATTAGTCGGAATCAAGCCTGGTGACAAGGACGCCATCGTCGGTGCGCCGATCGGACGCGAGGGGCTAGTCGCTGAGCTAGAGAGCGAAATGATCGCGTACAACCCCGACGAGCTTCTGAAAATTGCTGAGAAGGAATTCGCCTGGTGCGACGCCGAGATGCTCAAGGCTTCCAAAGAGTTAGGGTGCGGTGACGATTGGAAGAAAGCGCTCGAAAAGGTGAAAGGCATGTACGTGGAGCCCGGAAAGCAAACTGCGCTCATCAAGGATCTTGCGCTGGAAGCGATTGCGTTTGTAAAGAACAAGGACCTCGTCACCGTCCCACCCCTTGCCGAGGAGACCTGGCGCATGGAGATGATGTCTCCCGAGCGACAAAAAGTCAGCCCCTTTTTCCTGGGTGGCGAGACGATCATCGTGAGCTATCCAACAAACACGATGGATCACGAGGCAAAGATGATGAGCATGCGGGGGAACAACATTCACTTTTCTCGCGCAACTGTCCAGCACGAGCTGATTCCTGGTCATCACCTGCAGATGTTTATGACGGCAAGACATAAGCCGTATCGCCAACTGTTCTCGACGCCGTTTTGGATCGAGGGGTGGGCATTGTATTGGGAGATGGTTCTGTGGAACAAGGGCTTCCCGATGTCTCCCGAGAATCGAATCGGAATGCTGTTCTGGCGAATGCACCGATGTGCTCGAATCATTTTCTCGTTGAAGTTCCATCTCGGCGAGATGAGTCCCCAACAATGTATTGACTTCCTCGTCGATCGAGTTGGCCACGAACGGGCAACGGCAGAGGGCGAAGTGCGACGGTCGTTCAACGGCGACTATCCGCCGCTCTATCAAGCGGCCTATATGCTCGGAGGTCTACAGATCCGTGGACTAAGGCAAGAACTGGTTGATTCAGGCAAAATGACCGAAAAGGCGTTCCACGATCAAATTCTCCACGAGAACGAGATGCCAATCGAGTTCCTTCGGTCGGTGTTACGAGGAGAGAGCCCAGATCCAGCAATCAAGCCAAAGTGGCGATTCTATCCTGGCTTGTAATTTCTTGACCGGCAAGGAGTGCCACAATCTCGCGAAGTGAATCCAGACGAATACACAAAAATGTTCGAATTGGAGGACCACTACTGGTGGTTCGTCGGTCGAAGGCGTCTGGCACTTGCGCTTGCTTCAAAGCATGAGGAGCAGCGACCGGGGGGAATTGACCTGTTGGATGTCGGCTGTGGCACTGGCGCCGTTCTGAGTGCGGTCCAGGGTACGAGAATGCGGGTCGGGGTGGACATGACCACGCTTGCTCTCGCTAAGTCGCAGACACGTTTGCTGACCGACCTCGCGAAAGGTGATGCCACCGCGTTGCCGCTGACTGACGATTCCTTCGACGTCGCCATTGCCCTGGACATCTTCGAGCACGTCGAAGCTGACGTTGCCGCACTTGCCGAGGTCGCCCGAGTGCTACGGCCCGGCGGAATCCTCGTTCTCTCTGTCCCCGCGTTCATGAGCCTCTGGGGGCCACACGACGTGGCACTCCACCATTTTCGACGATACCGAAAGCGTGAAATGGTGGAGAAGCTTGAGGGCGTTGGCTTGCAGATAGAACTCGCGAGCTATGCGGTCTTCCTGCTGTTTCCGGTCGTGGTCGTGGCACGATTCTTTGAAAAGCGAAAAAAGGGACCGGCCAAGGCAAATCTGCCCACCGTCTCCAAGGCGATCAACGGATTCCTCATCGGCCTTCTCAACTTTGAGGGTTGGTTCATTTCGACTCTCGGCTTGTCCCTTCCTTGGGGGAGCAGCGTAGTCGTGGTGGCCCGAAAGCCTCGTCGCGACAAGCTAGAATAAAGACGTGACCTACACGGTCGGATGTGTTCCGTATGCCAACGCCTATCCGTTGGTTCGTGCCTTTGAAAAGCTAGGTGATTCTTCACCGGTGAAGGTGCTTTACGACGTTCCCTCGAATCTTCCTGCTCTCCTAGCAAGCGGCGAAGTCCAGGCCATTTTGGTTTCGAGCATTGAAGCCTTTCGACTCCAGGGAGCAAGAGTTGCCGACTCTGTCTGCATCGGTTCTCGACGCGAAGTGAAAAGTGTGCGACTTTTCTCGAAGGTTCCGTTTGCACAGATAAAGCATCTCGCCCTTGACAGTAGCTCGTTGACGAGCAACGAGTTGGCACTGATCATCCTTGCGGAAAGGTTTGGAGTGAATCCAACCAAGGTCGACCACGTTCCGGATCTTGATCAAATGCTGGAGGTCGCAGATGCTGCGGTTCTGATTGGCGACATCGGAATGCTTGCGCCATCAGAGGGCCTTCATGTGCTCGATCTTGGTCAAGCGTGGACTGACTGGACAGGCTTGCCGTTTGTTTGGGCAATTTGGCTTGGTGGAGAAGGACTCGATGAAGAC
>JBBRHU010000251.1:0-5363 GCA_038222255.1 Fimbriimonadales bacterium
AACAAGTAGTTAGTCTTCAATGACGCGTTGGGCGGGAGGGAAGCTGTGAGAATCAATCTGCTCCCTCCCGTCGCCATTTATGCGATATACGGTCACGTTGTAGCCCGGCTGTCCAGCATTTCTTACTCGCCGCTGTCCCGATTCGGAGGGTAGGTGAACGGTTCCAGAACTTCGCACAACCTCGACCAGAGGTTCAACCACTGAGGCTTTTCTTTCGGGACCACCTACGATCTGGACCCGAAGTTTTCGACCGCTTGCACTCGCCACGATTGTTAGCGGCTCCTTGAATGGGTTACGAAATCGGAGGTCAACTCCCGGGTATGCCACTGCTGCATCAAGTCCTGGCGGGGCATACGTCGGCGAGAACTCGTGGTGAAAATGTTCAAGAATATCGAGGCCGGCCACGAGCGCAGCGTTGTAGAGAGTTGTCGAGGTCTGGCAGACCCCGCCACCCCAGTCAGGAACAAGGATGCCCGAGTAGCTCACCGGAGCGACCCGGAACCCGGCGTCCTTTGAATAGGAACCAACCCGTTGATTGAAGCTAAAAACTCCTCCGGGTGGAATGACCGCCCCATTCAGCTTATTTGCCGCGAGCCTCGCATTGTGGCGTTGACCGACCGTTCGCTTGTCTAGGTCGGTCATGTATCCGAATGTGGCGACAGCTGGCTTCTCCCAAGTAAGGAGCCCAACCAAAGTAGCTCCGACCATTGCGAGGGCGAGCCACTTCACTTTAGCGCCTCTAACTTCCCGGTGGGCGAGAATCCAGCGAATCCAGGCGTGTACATCGGCTCTACGAGCGTTGGCCGCGTAATCGACTGTCCGACTCTCGTGACTTTCAGCGTGTAGGCAACGGTGTACGGCCTCGACTCGATTGAACGCACGAAGATTCCAACCCGATCGTCTCGCACCTCAAGGTTCAGCCAGTGCCTACCCGATGCGCCACCTTCTAGCTCTCTCGTCGAAGTCTCGGCCACGACGCAGTTGCTCGGCGTCGGGTCTTCGATGATGACGTAATCGAGGAACCGGGAAGGCTTGACAGTGATCGACACTTCGAGGAGATCTCCGACTTTAGCCATCGCGATCGGCTTCTTGCTCGGGCTCATGCGCTTCCGACCGAGTTCATCGCTTTGAATTTCAAAAACGCGATACTCTCGCTCCACCCTTGTGGTGCTCGCGTATCGGTCATCCTTCAGATAGCTTCGACAGCCAGCGAAATAGAGAATTCGGCCGTCCGAGTTGAGTTCTATCCGGTTGACGCCTTCCTTCAGCAAGCGGCGAGGAATGAAAACTTCGTTCGCACCGACGACGTTGCTGCCGACCATTGTCGACGAAACCGCTGTGCCGTTGAGCTTGATCGAAACTGATCTCACTCCAGAGGATGCTCCTTCGGCCGGCGACGCAGTCACGGTCAGCGCGGCGAGCACCACGTTAGTCTCGAAGGTTGAGTTCCAACCGTTGCGAGTCCGTTGCGAAAGCAGGAAGTTGAGTGCCTTTTCGTTGAGGCCTGTTGCACTCGGTTCTTGGGCGAGCGCCTTGAGGACGAGGGCTGTCGTCATCGTACGCTCATCAAACCAACCCCAGAAAGCCGTGTCCTGCTGCTCGTTCACGAGCTCACGAAGTCGAGTCAGGATCACTGGACGGAGGCTAGCCCCGTCCGCCCCCGTGCGCTGAGCAACCAGCAGTGCGGCCGCGAGATCGAGGGAGCCCATGGAATTGAGCTTGTTTTTATCGAGCGCTCGCAACGCTTCGGCCTCGTGCCCACTTGGCGCCCAGGCGGCGGCCAAGTAGAGCGCTTTCCAACGGTCTATCGGAGTCGGCTGTGGGATGAGCATCGTGGCGATCGCCGTATCTACGACAGTCCAATTTACGCTCAACTCGGAGCGTGCCACACCAGAATCTCGCAAGCCTTCTAGGACAATGGCGGTGATCCACGGATCAGGCTTGTCACTTGCAAACCAAGCCCAGGCTCCACCAGACTGCATTCCTGCGAGTCGGGCAAGACTCTCCTGCTTGATTTGCGGAATGCGCTTCAAGATTTCCGGTTTTGCAGCGGAGGTTTTTTCATAAAGGCGATTGACAAGCATCGCAGGGACGAACCGGCTCAACGTTTGTTCGACACATCCGTACGGAAAGTCAACGAGTTGTTCAAGGGACGAGCCCATCACCTCAAGAATTGAACCCTGGGTTTTGATGGTGATTCCGCCGTCGTCAGAACTACCAGGAGGAACGAATAGTTCGAACTGTGCTGACCCGACTGAAAGGCCGCTCTTCGAGTCAAAGAATGGCCTGCCCGAAGGTAGCACTTCGAACTTGCGTTCTTCGCCGTCTTGGAGCCCAGCGTCGGTCCAAACCTTACCGGTGAGAGTCGCGGTGCCGGTCTTTGTAGCCCGCAATGTAAACGGAATCGCTTCAGTCTTTCCAGCTCCAATCTGAGTTCGTTTCGGCAGGTCTTCACCGCCTTCGCCGAGTTTCGTTTCGACGCGAACGTGGACTTCTTGGGTGGTTTCGGTCGTGTTGGTCACGACGAGCGCCCCTTGGATCGAGTCACCGACCGACATGAAAGTTGGTGCTTGAACTCTGACCGCGAGTGGCTTCTGAGCGAGAATCTTCTTGACGCCTTTTCCAACGGTAGTGGAATCACTCACTGCGTGCGAGGTGATTCGCCAAGTCGTGAGGTTTTCTGGGAGCTTGATCGTCACGCTCGCCTTGCCGCTCGAATCGGTGACGACTGATGGGAGCCAAGCCGCGGTGTCTCTCAGATCCTTTCGGACCTTGACGTGAGTGCCACCCTTGTCACCACCATCAAGGTAAACGCGATCGAGATTGCTGCGGAGCATGAGCTCAGCCGCACGATTAGGATAGAGTTCGTTCAGCAAGTCGGTCTGATCCTCGCGAATTGCGTAGATCGCCTCATCGATCACCGAGATTGAGGCCTCAGCTGGAACCGGGTTCCCGCGGGTGTCGGTGGTCTCTACGCCAACTTCCACTGAGTCTCCAGGCAGGAGTTTTTCGCGACTTGGTTTGAGCTTGACGATCAGCTTTCGGTCAGGTGCTTCAACCTTAAAGTAAACAGAACTGGACCCGACATCTCGCTTTCGGACTGCAACTACGCCAACGGATCCGTTCGGGCTAAACGATTCCTTCACCGGAATTTCGACTTTTGCGGTGCCGGCGTTCAACTCTACGAGTTGCTCATGAATCACGTCGTCGGCATTCACGGTGAGCCACACCTTGCCGGTTCGTTTGGGCGCACGAATGTGGACGGTCATCGTTTCGCCAACCTTCAGCTTCTTCTTTTCAAGCTGAAGGCTCACCGGGGCGTTTTCACCGGAATCTTCGTCGTCCGGCTGTCTCCAACCGCTCGACCAAATACTGAGACTATCCGTGATCCACCTGCCGACCGAGTCTTGAGTCGCAGCACGAAGGTCAAGAGAGGCGTCCGTTCCAGCCTTAACCCTTAACGTCGCCTCGCCTTTCTCATTCGTGGTCACAATCTGGCGATCTCGTCGGACAAACCTGACCTTCTCTGGATCGAAGACCCTGCTTCCAATGGACACGTTCACCTTCCTGTTTGCAATGGGTGCGTGGCTGATCGGGTCGCTCGTTCGGACCTTAATCTCCACAGAGTCGTTGGGAGAGACTGCGAAGCGTTCCGAACTCAGCGTGAGGTCAATATCACCAGGGTAGACAACCACCCTTGCTTCTTCTGAGACACTCTTGTCCCCGGCGAAGTTGGCGGTCGCGGAAAGGCTATAGGTGAATTTTCCTTTACCGTCAGCTTGAGCGACGACGGGGGTTTTGAATTCAAATACCGCCTCACCGCTCGCATCAGTTTCGGTCTCGCGTCCTTCAAGGAGTTCGCCCGTGAAGTCGGGATAATCGCGAGACATTCCGTCGTACTCTGGTTCATCCTCGTCGATGTAATCCCAAGTTGGGTTTCTATTCACGTAGCCGCTTATCTTCACGCCAGCGAGTGGATTGCCGGTATAGCTTTCACATCGAGCCTTGATCCGCACGGTCTCGCCTGCGTAGTAGGCCGGCTTGACTGGGGTGAGCGTCAGCTTGACTTCCGGTTTACGATAGGCCTTCACTAAGACGTTCGTCTGTGACTGGACGCCATCGATGTCTGCCTTGATTGAATAAACGCCAAGTTCGCCTTCGTTGAGGGTTTTGAACGAGCCGCTGAAGGTGCCGCGTGGGCTAATCGGAAGGTTCAGTTCAGCGAAATCCTTTCCTTGCGGATCCGTAACTTGTAGGGCGACAATTCCACTTCGGACGGGAGTCAGGCCGTCTTTCACCGCCTTCCTCGCGATTCCCTTAAATTGAATCAGGTCTCCGGGACGATAAACAGGTCGATCGGTGACCCAACCCATACGCCCGGCGCTTCGCTCCTTATCCTCATCTCCTGAAGGGGAAGTCAGCAGTGCGGCATCGTTGCCCAGTCGGGCTACTCGAATCCAGTGTTTGGAATCCCGGGGAAAGGAAATAAGTCCGTCGGCATTTGACCTGCCGAAAATCTTCAGTTCGCCCTTGGTCTTGCCGCGTCCTTCGAGGGTGACGCCGGGGATGGGAACGCCGGTCTCCGCATCAACGATCCACGAGTTTTCGCGTCGGTCTCCCTGCTTACTCAGCAGTGCCATCCGCGTAACCTGAGTCATTGAATAGTCTTCTTTCTCTCCAAACTTCGCCTGCACAAGGTAGAACCCGTTGCCGACCGCCTTTGTCTTTTGGTCGACCCTGAATTCGCCTTCCCTCGTTTTTTTTGTCAGCCGAACTTCGTTCGTGAAGACTTTCTCAAGTTTGGCGATCTTCCCAGGGCTTTCTTTCAGTGCCTTAACTACAGCCCGAAACGGCTCAAACGTATTCAGAGCGGCGGCCGCGTAGATTTCAGATTCTGGAATTTTGTAGAGGGTGAGGTTGACGACTTTCTCTTCGCCGTGGCCGCTCATGGAAATGACGAGTGGGTTGTTCGGCAGAGTTACGGTGTCTTTGATGCGAACACTCACTCCCGGGTCTGGACAACTTGCCACAACTCGTGCATAGGCATATCTGCCTTCAACCACGTTCACATCTTGCGATGGCGCTTCAAAGGTGTTCGCCACAAGTCGAATGATCGCTTTGCCAGCGGGGACGTTCGGTATTTCGAATTCGCCGTTATCGTTGGTTTCTACTAATCCAGCAGTCCATGTGTCCGAATCTTCTTCGTGAGGGCTCCGAATTTCAACAGAAATTGTGAACCCAGGAAGCGGTTGCCGTGTTTTCTTTGCGATGAGCTGCCCCTTCACAAGTCCTCGCGGAGTTCGCTGAGTGACGCCAAGGCTTGCCAGGATGAAGATCAGCGCTAAGGCAAGGGTGGATGCGAG
>JBBRHU010000252.1:0-5293 GCA_038222255.1 Fimbriimonadales bacterium
CTTTTGGCGTCGTTGCCTATGTACCATTCATCGGCCTCCTACAATCTTGAAAGACAAAGAGTGTATCAGGATGCGGAGGGAGCCTCTTCTAACGACGCGATGAGATGCGCAGCGTTCATGGCTTGGATCCTGTCCTACCCGACATTCTTAGCGTTCGCCTTGCTTCCGACCTTGACGGTGACACTCTATGGATGGTTGCCATGGACAAAATTCATCCATTCCTAGGAGCTGTCCTCCGTGAAACGGATCCAAGGAGCCCTCCCTCTGTTAGTTTCGTGAAGTGCTGGTGGTGGACATGCACCCACTCTGCGGTAGGAATACTCAATTACGCCGAAGCCGTAAGCGTGGCTGGAAGTGAAATCCATTCTTGCTCATCACTAACTTTCCTGGCCAAGCGTCGTTGACTGCGTCCAAGTACAGCGTAGTGATGGCTGACCCGTCTGTGCATCATCCAAACCGAAATAGTGGCTGGATTCGATTAGGTCCGGTTTGGCCTCAGACGTTCTTGCTTGACTTTTGCCCGCAACAAACTGATAGGCAGGAGTTTCATACAATATTCCGAGGTGCACGAACTCATCGCCAATTTGTTTCGCAGCTTCGCGCAAGTCTTGCCATGTCACCTCCGCCAGTGACTCGTGCGCAAGCTCGTTCCTATTTTGTCGTATCCGATCGAGCCCCGCGAAGTTACTGAGAAGCCCTTCCCGTTCGAGCCGAGAGAGTCGGCCATACAGGTCTCGTTCGACTCTCTCTGCGTTTGGTCGCGAGTTGAGGAACTCCGCCAGGGAATCGTCTAGAAGGGCAACTAAGTTCATATACAAGAGCTTCGCGAGAATCTTGTCAAAGAAGTTGAATCGTGGCATTTCGCCAAAGTTGCTGACGTTGAAATGGGGATAGTTCGGCACAAGCTCGATCCACATCGCCATTTGATTCCACTGACCTTGCACGTCTTTCAGAGGCATGGAAATAATATAGGACATTCACCAACATGTCGAACAAGAGTGGTCAAGCTACCGCTCCTGATTCCTCCTTTACCTCTCGGCCCTAAGGTTAACTTTTCTTTATCGCGGTGCCCATTGCCGCAAGGACGGTGCAGCGACACACCGCTACCGCTCTGGTCCGACCGGTATGGATTCCCAATTTCGTCGCCCCTACGGAACTTACAATAGGGATCCTCCGTTTGGTTCGTTGTTCGTGGTCTATGGCGCGTGCAACGGCAGCCCCGTGTCACACCTCTCATCCGAATACCACCCTTGTGCGTGTTCGACTCTTCGGAGCACGACTAGGCCGAGAATCTTGACGTCCGATTCTTGGAAGGGGGCGACGTGAGCGTCGACGGCGCGGTATTCATACCGACCTCCGACATACTCGTAACGGCGAATGTAAGCGACCGGACCGGCAGTCTCGTGTAGATGCTCGATCAGGACCCAGGAGTTGTCTTCATACAGAAGACGTGGCACAGCTAGGACCTTCATTCCTCTTCGAAACCTCGGTGCATTCTCGTCGTCGGGCACAGTGATCGCGATGGGATTGAGCCTAGCAAGGTCGGCGGTGATAGTGAGTTTTCGAGTTGGATTCAACAGGATTACCTTGCCCGTAAGGTTAGGCTCATGTAGACTAATGTCTACTAGAGTTTCTACATTTGACTGTACACCAAGACCCACCGAAATGCGCTCTCCTGAATCAGGATTTCCCCAAAATTCCTCTTCTCGCCGATTCCAAAGTTCGGCGAGGCGAGGGACGGCGAGGCGAGCGCCTTTAACGGAGCGTCCAAGTTCGATCGCTTGATACAGCTTCATCTCGAGCCCAAGTAGGGCTGCAACTTCAGCCTGAGTCGGGATGGGAACCAGCGAGCGACGAATCGCACGAATGTTCTGCCCAACTCGTTTTCCGATCTCCTTGACGTACATCATGCGTAGTTTAACACAAAGATTCTTCGTTGTTTATTCGTGTTGAAGATTTGCGTGTAGACTCAGATTTGGTCGGGTTGCCTCAGGTTTGAAATGGCGTCGAATAACCTATCGAATTGGGAAAGTCAAGGGAAACTCGCTGCGCAAGAGATAGCGAGACTTCGCGGACTGTACTGCGCAGATCCAGACGATCGAGACGTCCGCGAGAGCTATGCACAGGTGCTTTTGCACTACTCGATTTGGACCTTTGAATGGGACCTCGACGCAGGAGCACTTGCGACCTTGCGCGAACTCTACACCAGGCATTCGGAGGATCTCAAGGTTCGAGCAATCTACGCACAGGCGCTGCTTAACCAATCGATTTGTGCTTCTGAATCGGCGCTTGATACAGGTTCCTTCGCCGTTCTGCGCGATCTTTGCAAGAACCATCCGGACGATTCTTCAGTCCGCGAGGCTCTCGCGGACGCCCTCATCCGCCGGTCGAAAAATGAGGATGACGCAGCTCTGAATGTGGGAGCGCTCGCGATTCTTTGTGATCTCTACAGCCGACATCCAGCCGATCCCGCCGTACGTCTGAATTATGCGGATGCGCTCTTTCACCGATCCGTCAATGAGATTGAAACCGCCGGTCAGCTCGGAACGATCGCAATCCTTGGTCAACTCTACGCCAAACATCCCGAGGATCCCATTGTCCGAAAGCACTACTCGGATGCGATCTACCTCCGATTGGTCGACGAGAGTGAGAAAGATCTCGAGTCGGGTGGGCTTGTTCTGCTTCGTGATCTGTGCGCCAACCACCCTGATGATGCAGGAGTTCGCGAGACCTACGCAGTGGCTCTCCGTAACCGATCCATCTCCGCCCAAGAAACCGATCTCGAGTCGGGTGGACGCTGAGCGCTGTGCAACTTCCGCCGGTCTCACTGTCTCGATCAAAACGTTGGAGAGTGGCTAGCCTCTGCGCCGTGCTGGGCAGTTGATCGGGATTGGCAGCGCAATCCTGTGGCCCCTCAAGATTGCTCGATTGCAAAAGACCAAGTCTGATTTGATTGGCGTGGCCCTGCGAGAACTGGAGACCTTCTACAAATCCCAGTCAACACGGCCGATTTCAAAATTTTGGCTCGCGCATCAATAACTCGTTCCAGGTGAGGCGCTGGTCGTCTGCTCGACTCCTTCCATCTTTTTCGCAACACTCGAGGGCCAGCGATTTGTTTTCTAAAGATTCGCATATTATTCGCCTTTTGTGTATAATGCGACTTGACCCTGGACCATTTGTGCCAGGAAGGAACAGAAAATGCACTCCCTCACCCCACGTCAATTTGACGTTCTTGAGAGTCTTCTGGGGAGCCTCACTACTCGTGGGGTCTTTCCTACTCCGATCGAGATTGCTCGGCGGATTGGGCTCAGAACCGCTTCTGCCGTCCGCGGCCACCTGATTGCGCTTGAGCGCAAAGGGTATATCTCGCGGGATCCGAAGCGGCGGCGACTGTCCGTCTTGCGCGGGCTCGGCGGCGAACACGTCCGGCTCGCCATTGTCATCGAGGAAGACGAATGATCTTTCTCCTCACCACCCTCGCCTGGATTGAAGCGGTCCTGATTCAGAGAGAAATTCAAAGGAGCACGCCGAAATGGCAGTGAATTGGACTGCTGAGTTCCTGCTTTCAGTCTGGGGATTAAGGCAGGGCAAAGCATTAAGAGATCCATGCCGGGTTTCTACGGGCGGTGTTGCCGGACCAGATGATGAGTGGCAGGCGATGCGTTACGTCGAAACGACTCCTGGTTTTGACCGCTACCGTCCGGTGCTTGCCTGGGTTTATGTCCAGTGCAAACCCGCAAAGTCGTTCCGAGTGAGGGGACCCGGCGAGACGCTTCCGCGAGCTTTGCTGAGCAACGGCTGGGCACATCTCCTTGGCAGGAGTGAAGCAGATATGGGCCAGATTCTCCATGACGAGTTTCTCCACGTTTTGCGTCACCGACTGATTGACTGCCCATTTATCCCCTTTCGACCGGCTGTGGTAGAAGACGAAGAAAAATTCGCAAAAACTGCATAACCCCTTGACATCGCGCGAAGAATCGCGTATCATCACTTTCGACCCTGCTCTTTCTGTGCCACATCGGCCGGAGCAAACGGTCCCTTCCACCATGAAACTGCTCGACGAGTTCGAGCTGAAGCTTTCGGTTTGGTGGCCGATCCTCCTTGCGATTGCAGGCGTCTCGCTTGGTGCGGGGAGTGTTACCACGCTCAACCGCGTGACCGACGAACGCCAAGACGGCCAACTCAATCAGCTTCGGCTCGACCTCAAATCGCTCCAAGATGACGTCCGCACAACTCGCGAGACCGTCATCCGCATCGAATCCAAACTTGAATCGCGCGGATTCAAGACTTCAAACTTATGAACCTCAAGAACATCTTGATAGGAGCCCTTTCCGGGTTCCTCTCAGCCATGCTCGTCGACCTGCACGCTTGGTCAAAGGCGCCCTACGGCACCCCGTTCGACTGGAAGCTTGCCTCAACTCGCTGGTTAGCGGGCGCTGCTGCGGGAGTCTCTGCCGCTTGGAGCCTTCCTTGAACCGGTATCGACTCATCATCACTGGCCCTGGATGGCTCGGCTTTCTTCCACGCAACTGGCGCACTTTTGTTCGCCGATGCTCCGATGAAGACGCCTCCACTGCCCTTGTGCTGCTCAATGCGTGGGGCATCGAAGCCCGTGTTGAGATCACCGAATAGCGATCTGCCCGACTATCACACTTGGTTCCAATCTTCGCTTCCGCCACAGTGGAGCTACCCTCGACACTTGCGGGCGATCAACACCGAACTCGAACGCGTTGAGCGGCGAGAAATCGACCGCTTGATGATCTGGATGCCACCACGGCACGCTAAGACCGAAACCGTCACCGTCCGTGGCGCGCTCCGAGCATTGATTGTCCGACCTCAGTCGAACATCCTCATCACCGGTTATTCCGAGTGGTTTGCCCGAAGGCTATCGCGAAAGGTGCGGACTCTAGCGAAGCCACTCGGTTTGGTGTCGAAAGACAAAACCTCGTCCGACGAATGGGAAACCCCTCAAGGGGGTGTCGTCATTGCGAAGGGCGTCGGTTCTCCACCTACCGGAGTTGGATTCGGCGACATCTTTGTCGACGACCCGATCCGCAGAAGGGAAGACGCCGAATCGATTCTCTTTCGTGAGAAGCTTTGGGATTGGTACGCCGACGACCTGTACACACGGCTTGAGCCTGGCGGAGCGATTCGGCTCGTTATGACCCGGTGGCACCACGACGACCTTGCGGCAAGGGTGCTCGCATCCGAGCCTGAACTTTGGCACAAAGTCGTCTATCCCGCGCTCTCGGCAGAAGGCGAACCCCTGTGGCCCGAAAGGTTTTCCAGGGAC
>JBBRHU010000253.1:0-5273 GCA_038222255.1 Fimbriimonadales bacterium
TTGCTCCGTGGTGCCTTGCTCTGACGTAGTAGTCAGACCATGCAAGACTGGTCCTACGGTAGCCAAGGGACCCTACCCATCGGAAATCTGTGATGAGGCCGTTGGTGTAAAGAGTGTCACCGTAGGGTTTTGCTCTGAAGATGCCGATCTGGGATCTCTCAGGCGTGTTATCCACAAAGCAAACGGGCGTCCCGAGCGGATCGTTGAAGTAGTCGATTTGCACACCATCGGTTCGCTCGGCAATGATCTCTCCGTTGAATGTGTCGTAATAGGTAGTTGGCATCAGCTCATTCTTCCAAGGTAGTCGGTTCCATCCCAGATGAAGGTTGCAATCGCTGTTCCTGGTTCTGGACGAGAACTGCGCAAACCATTCGTTCCATAAGTATAAGTCGATATGCTTCGGTCTGGGCTCGTCATTTTCGTCAAACGATTCTCCTTGTCGTAGCCAAAGGCTGTAACCACTATTCCCTGACGCTCGGTATGACCTGGCCAGCGTAAGCTGACACACTTTGGGTGTTAGATCCGTCTGAAATTGATCTGCACCCATTTCTGGACTCTTAAGTGAGCTAGCCTGCCTTCTTTTTGGTCGGCCCCAGTGAGAAGGGTGGAAGTATCACAGGGAGATGTCGGAGCGATCTTTGTTGTAGAAGGTTCGCCTCCGTGAAATCTTCAGCTGTGCATTGACGGGGTTGTGTTAGCTCTCAGCAAGGCCTTTCTGCAAAGGGCTTCCTTTGAGAGCCCAAGATGTGATTTTGGGACCGTTGTCGCAGCGCAGGTATTCGGAGACGCCTTTGGGTTTGGCTCCAACAATCGGTGGAATTCGACAAATTGTGGACGGCGGGGGCAACCAGTCAAATTTAGGGCCTTCAAAGAATACGTTGCGCCCCGTTACTTGCCGGGTTGCGAAGCCTTCGCCGGTGGCTTCTGTTCGTTGCGCTCTCCGAGCCGTTTGAAATCCATATAGAACGCGCTCATCATCAGCAAAGCCAGGAGGCCCATGCCGGTTGCGTTGACGATCATTTGGACTTTGATGCTCAAGCGGCGTCCGCTGCGTAGCATCTCGGCGAGGGCGATTGCCATTTGTCCACCATCGAGTGGAGGGACGGGCAACAGGTTCAGGAAGCCGACCGAGATGCTTAGGATCGCAGCGAGGCTAACGATGCCTTCCCAAGACGTACTCGCCTCGTTGGTCGCCTGCGCAATGCCAACGGGTCCGCTGAGGTTCTCGGTCAATTCTTTGGGCGCGGTGAACATCGCAACGAATCGCTTACCAGACTCGATGGGGAGTCGAACCGATTCAAGCACTGCCTCGCCGAACGAGACAGGGACCCTAGTGCGACTGATTTGGACTTGGAGCTTAGATTGAATCTTTGTCTCTCCCGTCGGCTCAAGGTTCTCATCCAGAACTGGACTTGGCCGGGTATCGAGCAAAGGTGAGACCTGCGTCTCGGCTTGAACATCGTCCCTCATGTAGCGAACGGACAGTTCCTTTCCGCCCGAATCTCGCACGGTTGAGATCACGTCGAAATAGGTCTTTACGGGCTTGCCCGCGATGGCGATGATCTTGTCGCCTTGTTTCAGCCCAGCCTTATCCGCTGGCCCCTTCGCAGTGATCTTGCCCATGATCGGGCGATTGTCCGAAACATATTTTCCACTAATCGCAAAAATCGGAATCAGGAGCAGCATTCCGGCGACGATGGAGAAGACTGGCCCCATTAGCAAGACGATAAAGCGCTTCCAAGGTGCCTTGCTATAGAAGCCACCGGGAATGTGGATCTCGCTCCCGTCGGCTTCGGGAACCATGCCCTTAATCCGCACAAAACCGCCGAGGGGCCAAGGTCGAATCGTGAACTCGGTCTCTTCCTGCAGGTTCTCTCCCGTCTGATCGTTCAGCACCGTGTGCTTTTTGCGCATCCAAACGATGAGCGGCTTCTTGCCAAACCCGATTGCGAACTCCTCCACGCCCATTTTGAACATGCGGGCGAACAGATAGTGACCATATTCGTGGGCGGCGACAAGCACCGACACCATCAGAACGATGAGCACGATTATCCAAAGCCAGTGAAGGAGAAGCATCATGGGTTACTCATAAGTTTACGCACGAAAGACCGTGTTCGTGCGTCCGCATCCAAAAGACTTTCAAGGGAAACCTCAGAACAAGTGTGCGATTCCATCGCATTTTCAACGATTTCTGGAATCTGAAGGAAACCTATTTCACTTCGCAAGAACGCGTTTGCGGCTTCTTCGTTCGCCGCATTGAATGCACACGGCATTGTCATGCCGGTGTTCGCCGCCAGCCTCGCTAAGCGCAGAGCGTCAAACGTGGTTTCGTCAACTGCCTCGAAAGAGAGGTTTGGCGTATCGGTCGGATCCCAATTAGGCAAGCTGTTCGCCATCCGCTCGGGGTAGAGCAACGCGTATTCGATAGGAAGCCGCATGTTCGGCCACCCCAGTTGCCCTAGCACGCTACCGTCGTTGAACTTTACGAACGAATGAACGATGCTTTGGGGGTGAACGACAACTTTCACTCGGTCAATCGGGATGTCGAAAAGCCAACGGGCCTCGATCGACTCTAAGCCCTTGTTCATCAAGGTAGCGCTGTCGATTGTGATCTTTCCACCCATGCTCCATGTCGGATGATTGAGAGCTTGCTGGACAGTGATCTCGCGAAGATGTTCCCTCTTCCATCCTCTGAACGGCCCCCCGCTTGCGGTCAGGATCAATTCCCTCACCTGGTCGGTGCGATATCCTTGCAAGCATTGAAACAGCGCTGAGTGTTCGCTATCGATCGGCGTCATCAATACGCCGTGCTCAGCGCACAAGGGCATGACAATCTCACCTGCGGCGACCAGCACCTCTTTGCTCGCAAGCGCGATCTGTTTGCCTGCCCTAATCGCGGATAGCGTGGGGAGCAAACCGATTACGCCAGCGACACTTACGACAACGACATCAGCTTCATCGAGAGTTGCGAGATCGACAAGCGCTTCCATCCCGGTTGGAATTCCAGATCCAGTCGAATCGGAATAGAGTGCGAGCTTGGAAACCCCAAATTGCTCCGCTTGCGCGCGAAGCAGTGCCGCATTTGAACCTGCTGCAAGTCCGATGACCCGGAGATGCTCGGGGTGATCTCGAATGACATCTAGCGTTTGAGTGCCGATGCTACCTGTGGAACCGAGGATGACGACTTTTTTCATATGAGTCGAAAATGATGAAGGGAGCCCTGGTTGTTACCAGAGCTCCCTTATACCGGTCTTTGCTTCAGGAAATTAAGCTGCAGCCTTTTTAAGAGCATTTGCTGCTCTTGCGATGCGTGACTTGCGACGAGCTGCCTGGTTCTTATGAATGACACCATTCTGTGCAGCCTTGTCGATTGCGCTGATCGCCTTTGCAAGGGTAGGAGCTACTGCGGCTTCATCGCTCTTCTTGACCGCAACTCGCGTCTTCTTGATGTAAGTCTTGAGTGAACTCTTCACTGCAGTATTGCGGACGCGTCGCTTTGCGATTCGTCGCAAATCCTTTTTGCTAGATCTCTTATTCGCCATAATTTCCTAATTCGCTAGTATACCGTCTTTTGTCCAAGGCCTATTTCTTCACGAACTTGCGCTTGGTCTTGTCGAAGCCTTGATCGACCTTCTTGGGGTCGAAGTGCCAAACCGGCGATCCAGATCGCTGGTAGAAGCACTGGTAGCTGGAGAGGATTGAAGCCACAAGTCTCCTCGTGACTCGTCGAACCACACTCACTTCTGCGAGAAGCGTAAGATAGTCCGCACCCTTTGGCCAGTGAGCCATCACCTGGATGAGAAGGCTGAGCGTGCTCTTTCCTTCTGCTTCCGCTCCGATGGTTCGGAGCTCTTCCATTCGTTGCGAAGAGATGAAGACCACTGGGTCTGGCTGATCCATCAGCACGTAGTCATAAACGTTTGGTCGGGGAGTCTTCGTAAGCGTGAAGACGGCACCGCTTTCGATCGGTTGCTCAAGCCACCAGTCAAGGAGGCCGAACATCAATCGAGCTTCGGTGTTCACCCAAACCTGAAGTTCTCGACCTGCAGGGTCGATGAAAATGAGTTCCTGAATCTTGGGATCGTTGCTGAGCCAGGTCGTTGGAAGCTGGCTAAGCGGGAACGTCCCAAGCTCGCGGTGGATCGACTTGAGAACCAAACGAACCTGCTCGGGCATCTGCTTAGGAGCGGGCTGGATCTCTTCGTCCAGAACATCAGTTGCCAACGGGTGCATCAGCAGCTTTCGGAGTGAAGTGCTGAGGCCATCGTCGATCAGCTCGACATCAACCAGTTCGCCTTCTTCATCTTCGACAATGGTGTCGATAAAGTGGAATGGCTCTGGTACCTCTTCAATCGACTCACCAACATCTGCCGCCTTGCGGAAGCGATCTCCACCAACCCACTGAACGCGCTCATCGGCTCGAAGCGCCGTCATTACGTTCGCGAGGTCGTCTGGGAAAGTTTTGTGGCTCTGCGTGATTTCGTAGAACTCTTCGAGCAGCCGAAGCGCAGTGACTGTGCCACCACTGTTGAGAATCCTTTCGACAAGTCGGTCAGCATCGCCAGACTTGATTTCGATCGGCGCAGCGTCGTCGACATCCACGAGCGGAGCAAGCTTGTCTGCGACCTTGATTGCGGTCGCGATCCATCGCTTAGTGTCGGCCTCTGGAACGATGACTCCATCAGCTCCAAAGACGAAACCAGGTGTGCTCAGAACTTCTTCAAGAAACTCAGCTGCGTCGTAAATCAACGTGCTCTTTGGATCTTCGGAGTTCAGATTTGAAAAAGCAACAGCTCCGAGCAGCTTCACCGACACGGGAGCGGATCGCTTCAACGCTTCGGCCACTGCGCCTGCTGATCGCCAATCGATGCCCGAAAGCTTCTCTTGGAGAACTTCAAGGTCGTCATGCGTCAGAGCGTTGAGCCCAAGCGCGCGAACATTGAGTTCATCAGTAGCAACAAAACCCCAGTCAGAAAGAAGGACGTTGCCATCCTTAGTCAAAACGAATGCTGGATCGCGCTCAACGAGTCGACGAACTGTGTATTCGACTTCAGAGCTGTCCAGCCCTCGAATTCTTGCGACCTCAAGCACCACGTGCTCAAGGGTCATCGGTCCACCGAAGCGGCCAACGATCAATGCAATCGATTCAGCAAACGGTCGTCCCGCTCCCTGTAATCGGCTCGCAGGAATCCAACGTCGCTCATGATAAGCAAAACGGTCCGGGTTCGAAGCAAGTAGTGAGCGCACCGCGGACAGCCCCAGACCTGAGGATG
>JBBRHU010000254.1:0-5260 GCA_038222255.1 Fimbriimonadales bacterium
TTAGCGTCTTCGTGATCACCTTGAACAGGAATTTGAGGCCCAGGAGTTTGGCCATACCGAACTTGCTCTTCCTGTTCGCAAAGACTTGCTCGAATTGCGGGATGGACTTTTCGAGCGTGACTGCGTTCATCACGTACGCACAGCCAGCGGTCCAGGTGTTGTCCTTCAATGGGATAAAGGTTCCGGTTGCCCCTGGGAACCTTGCAACGAAGCTCTCTTTTGTGACGAGCGGTACGCAGATGTCCTTGTCACTCGGACAAGAGTCAATGAACTCGTTGAGCAGCTTTGATGTGAGAAACGGCATGTCGCTCGTCACGACAAGAACCTTCTCAGGGGGATTCTCAAGCGAACGTAAATGCTTGAGGCCACTCAGGATGTTCTTTGGGGCCGAATCTTGCGGCTCTAAGACTATGTCCGCCAGCTTCCCGCCCGGGCTGTCAGCGACTTCCTTCGGACCGACGACAACAATGCGGTGAGTGCGATTCGTTAACTTGAGCGCGCGGATTGTGCGCTCAAGAATAGTCTCGCCATCAATGACGATAAGTGCTTTGTTGTCGACGCCTACCTGAGCTGCAAACTCCGGCGAGAGGCGTCCACCCGCCGGTACGATGACGTCAAATCGAGTCACAAGCGTAGAGTATCGCACATGTCACGGGGACATGGTCTTACTTTTCTAAGCCAGCAACGGCCCTCAGTCCACGACGTCGACAGTGATGGTCGGCACGAGTCCGATCTCTGCTCCTCGCTGTAAGAAGAGGCGGATCGACTTGACGCCTTCCTCTCCCATATCGAGTGTCCGGCCGTTGACGTACATTCCAACAAACGTGTCGCTCGTCTGGTTGTCCATCCCTCTGGCAAACTGGAGAGCATAGTCGAGGGCTTCTTGCCGGTGGCTCAAGCCAGCTTGGATCGACTCTCGCATGCACCGGCTAACTTCCTTCACCACATCTTCGCCAAGATCCTTTCGAACGACGTTGACGCCAAGAGGAAGAGGAAGGCCCGTTCCTGCCTTCCACCACACGCCCATGTCAGCAATGAGCTTCAAACCCTCTTCACCATAGGTGAGCTGACCCTCGTGAATGATCAGGCCAACTTCGAACTTGCCTTCAAGCACTGCAGGAATGATCTCATCAAAAGGGACGACTTCATACTTCGGTCGAACGTCTGGTCCAAATAGCTCAGCAAAGTAGAGGTTGAGGCAGAGGAATGCCGAGGTCTGCTTTCCTGGAACCGCGATAACGATGTCCTTAAGTTGCTCCGGCGTGTACTCGTTCTTCGAGACGAGCATGGGGCCGTAGTCGTCGCCAAACGAACCGCCGTGCCGAAGCAGGGCGTACTTGTCCGCAATGAAGGCGAAGGCGTGGACGCTGACGGCTGTCGATTCGAGCTTGCCCTCAAACGCCCACTCGTTTAGAGTTTGGATGTCTCGGAGGATGTGCTCAAACTCATAGTCCGTCTGAACCGGTCCCTTTGCAAGTCCCCAAAACATGAAGGCATCATCTGAGTCGGGGGAATGGCCCAGGCGGATCTTAAGCGCGGAGTTGGTCACATCTCGATTCTACGCATTCTAGCGGATGGTTATCGGGCACAATCACCTAGATGGCTCGTCCTGCAACGCCCCGCAAGCCAACCTTGAGTCCCAGCAAGATCACAACTTTTCTTGCCTGCCCGGTCAAATACCGGTGGACATATCTTGATCCGAGAGGGAAGTGGTACATGCGGTCGAAGAGCTACTACTCGTTCGGAAGCACTCTCCACAATGTACTTCAGAAGTTCTATGCCGAGGACGGTGGCGTGAAAACAACCGAAGAAGCGATTGTGGCGTTCGAAGAAGGGTGGATAGAAGAGGGGTATAGCACCCCAGAGGAGATGGCTCTCGCCTTTGGAGAGGGGCGTCAGATCATCGAAGCCCATGTCGAGCAAGCGATGCAATCTCCCCGGGCTGCGCGGACCTTCATGGTTGAGCGTCAGCTCAGGCTCGATTTAGGCGACTGGGTTCTGATCGGTCGGATTGACCGCGTGGACGAACACCCCGATGGCACGCTAGAGATCGTCGACTATAAGAGTCAGCGGGAGGACGTTACCTCAGAAGATGTCGCTACAAGTCTGGCGATGTGCTGCTATCAACTCCTGCTTAAGCGGAAGTTTCCCGAACGCAAGGTCTATGCAACGATCCACGCCCTTCGAACGAATCGACAAGCCTCAGCCCATCTGACCGAGGAAGAACTTTTGGCGTACGAGGCAGACCTGCTGACACTTGGGAATGATATTCTCAGCAGGGATTTCCAGGAAGCTGAACCCATTTGCAAACCACTCTGCGCCTACTGCGATTTTCGGACTCTTTGTCGACAACATCCGGATTTTGACGAAGCCTTTCGGGCTCAATTCGAAACCGGAACGAACTGAAACCTTGTGTTTGTAACCCACTGTTTCGCCGCAGCTTTTGCGTCTGCTAGGCTGACCGTGTTTAGGTCTCCGACCAGTGGAGTTGGCTTTCGAACCCAGTGGTGCATCACGACTTGAATCAGAGCTAAGTCCGGAGCGTCGCTTGGGAACAAGTATCGATCAGAGACAAACGGCGTGAACGGGAAGTCGGGTTGAAACATTGCCTTCCAAACTCCTTTTCCACGCGCAAGATCGTCCTCAGACCAGGCTTCGATCTGTTCAAGCAAGGTTTGCCGGAATTTTTTTCCATCCAGCCATTCTTCTCCAGGCTCACGGACAGCTAGCGTAACTCGTGGTCGGAATCCCTTGTCGCCGAGTTCCAGTAACGCTTCCTGACGGTAGCTCAACCGAAGTTTTTCGCGGGCTGTATCGAACAATGTTGATCCCTTGCCCACTCCAAGCATCGCAACGGATGCTAGAAACGCATTGAAGTTCGGATCAACGGGAACGACCTCCTCGCCTATCCACTCCATGAGTCCAGCACGGACAGGCGCCGTTTTGATCGGCTTTTCCGCAGTCAGATCGAAGTAGCCCGGAGGAACCGTGGGTGGAGTCCAACCGACCAACAGCTCTGGGACGTTTGAAATCATTCGCTTTGGCTGGAAAATCCGAATTGCGAGTTCCTCAAGTTTTGCTCGCGTGACGTTCACAGTCGGGGACTCGAACTGCTTTAGTCCGCTAAGGAATGGCTCAGAAACGGTTGCCGGCTTTGTGTCCGGAAGATCATCAACCATAAGAGAAGGTTGAGTTACGTAAGATCGAAGCACTGTTCGCGTCGCGGCGAGGTACTCCGGCTTCACCGTTAGGCTGATAACGAGATAGGATCGCCCCAATGTAATTTCTGGCGCAACCCCACCGGTCAGCGTTCGGATGCGAGCCCGAGAAAACTCTTGTGTCCCACCGCGATAGAGGTCGACGGCTCGCTCAAGAATGGCTCGATCCTTTGCACCAAGCTCAGGCAGTGCAAAAAGCACCTGACTGGTAATTTGCACTCCGACAAGAAGGGACATCATAGGGCACCTTCCAGGAGCCGATAGGCTTCTTCAAAGTCAACCCACCTGATTTGTCTCACGAGTCGGGGAAGGTCTCGAAGTAAGGAGTCAGCTCCACTGCTGCTGAGCAGTCCGCGCAGCTCAGCCCACTTCGATGGACTTGACCGTTGTGCATCCACCCAACGGGCGAGCAACGACTTGCCGAGGCCAAACTGTTGCATGACCTCAGTCCCTCGCAAGCTCTTGCGAATTTCTGATTTTCCTTGCCTAGAACCAACCGTCACGACTGCAGGATCGCCACTTGGCGTGTATGTGAAGTAGCTCTCTTTGGCGTCAGCAATAAGGCTCAAGGCGGCTGCGATTCGCGCCAAGGTCTTTAAGTCGGCAAACTCCCCGACCCCAATGCCCACCGAATCGGTGCCGCTCGTTGCGGTTGTGAGGTTGATGTCTGGTGGAAACACGGTTGGCTCCGGCGTCCCGTAAATCGGCATTGAGCTTAAGAACGATTTGAATCGATCTGTGAGTTGGTCCACCGTCTCGTCCCCGATCACGACGAGAGTTAGTTGGGTAGCAGACATTTGAGCCTTATAGATCGCAGTGAGCGCGCTGGGCGAGGGCACTTCCTCCCACTGATCTGGGCCGGCGGGGTCAAGGGCTTCTGGTCCGCCGAGTTTGGTCCAGTGGCTAGCGGCTTCCATGCTCGACCTCGATTTGAGGGCTGCTTCTTGGCCAAGAGTTTTCGCTTCAAGGTTTAGCAATTCTTGGGTGAACATCGGGAATTGCACTAGTTTGCGTAGTGAACTCAAGGCGATGTCGATCTTCGATGACGGTACCGAGATCGAAAACTGAGTTCCTGACCGGTAGGTCGCGGCGGTCAAGAACCCCCCTTCCTTTTCTAGCTCAGTGTCAATCGAACGGTCACGCCGCGCGATCAAGTGTTCTAGCATATGCCGATACCCATAGGACTTCTTTGTGTCGAGCGTCGCTCGGGCAGAGCACCAAAGCTGAATTTCAACTCGTTTGACATCGGGCACACGCTCGGCAAGGATCACCGCTCCGTTTTGGAGACGCGTACGGAGGAGCATTAACTCTTGCGGCGCCGCGAGAGCAGATGTTCCTAAGAGGATGCTTGCAATGACCATTTAGTGGAAGTAACTTGCTCCATTGATATCGATCGTCACACCGCTTAGATATGCGGCTTCTCGGCTTAAGAGGAAGGCAGCGGTGTGCGCACAGTCTTGAGGTGATGCCATTCGCTTGAGAGGAATCGTTTCGAGGATGGCCTCGAGCGAATCGTCCATTCCATCGCGCGCCATCGCCGTATCCACCCAACCAGGCGCAATTCCGAAGAGCTGAATCTGTTTGGGTGCAAGTTCGACGGCAAGGCTTCTCGTCATATTGATCAAGGCAGCCTTCGAAGCAGCGTACACGGACGCTCCTGCCTCGCCACGAAAACCGACTCGGCTCGCGACGTTCAGAATCTTGCCGCCGCCAACCGCGCTGAAATGTCGAACGGCATCACGCATGATCCTCACAGGAGATTCAAAGTTGATCGCCATGGTGCGCTGATAATTCGCCTCGAACGAGGCATCTCCGCTTCCAGCAAAATCTATCGGCAAATAGACCCCGGCGTTATTCACAACCGCATCGACTGGACCGTCTCTGAGCACGAGGTCGAAGAGCAAGCGAGCCTGTGAGGGATCTGAGAGGTCCGCCGAATACCGTCCAGCTTCTGCAGAACCCATGGCTTTGCCCACTGGATCTAGCGCGACTGTATCGCGCGCGCAGTGGAGGGCGACCCGCCATCCATCGCGCGCAAGTCG
>JBBRHU010000255.1:0-5255 GCA_038222255.1 Fimbriimonadales bacterium
GACAGCTTGCTCGGCAAGTTGTAGCCAAACCGCCAACCCGTATTGGGCGGTTGCAAGAAAGTTGCCGTCCTTTGGCTGGCCTCGTTTTCTCCAAGCCAAGAGTTCGGCCTCTGCAGCCTTCAGGGTTGCTTCATTCAGTGCTTTGAGTTGGGCCAGCAAGGTAGGGGCTGAGCCTATCAGCCGATTCTTATCACCCAGGCATTCATTTTCGAAAACGAATTCGAACTCCAACGGTAACCATATCTCAACCTGAAGCAAATGGTAGTAGGGCGACTCCAGCGCGTCATCACACACGGACAGAAATTCAGGATGATCGAACCACTGCTTCGGCATCTTCTTTGGGTAATCGGTTCGCTGTTTGGTTGCGAACGCCGCGAGGAGTTGCACAGCTCCGACCCCTTCCCAATCGGGCTGATCGGTGAAGTAGGGAGCATCCATTCCCTCGGGCCAGTCGAAGGGCTCCTTCAGGTGGTTCTTCAGGGCACGGCCGACGAGCGTTCGCCAGCCCTTAACAGTCTCAAAAACTTCCTCCGGTGTGCAAGTGTCTTCGTCGGGCTCTTCACTCAACACTTGGGCCGGGTTTCGAGCCGCCGTCGAGGATTGCTGCCCAATTGTCTCCCACTGTCCAGAGTAATAGCGGGTTAGGGTTCCGGCGTAGATGTCGAGGCCCATTTGAAGAATTTACCTTAGCAACGGGGCCTCGCTACGGAAGCGAAGTAGCCCTCTTGGGGCACGAAGTTGAACAGTTCAAAGCGAGAGTCGTCTGGGTCGATCCGCGAAATTCCGTCGCCCTGCGCTTTGACAATTGCCTCGTACTGCGTCCACTCCTGAACCGATTGAATTCGACGCCCGCTGGGGAGCACGATGTCGATCGGGCTGCCGCCGTCCTCTCGTTCGATATCAATCCCGACCGCTGAGGACCAGGAAATCGCGAACAAAGCGATGTCGAAGGAGGAGGTTACGCTAAATTCGAGGGGTTGTCCGGTGATCCGCAGTTTGCCAGCCGATGACCGCTCAAACAATAACGACTCAGGCGGAATTCCGATCATCTCGCCGAGCGTCACTCTGAGCCAACCTCGACGCTGGATGAACGAGTCTCGATCTCGTCTCTGCAGGAATTGGCCGGATCGCTCGCGCTCGTCTTCGCTCAGCAGGTCCCACAGACTTGCGTCGTGCACCGCCAGGTCTACTCGCCACAATTCGACTTCGTTCCACGTGAGCAGCTTGGAACGAGCTGCCATCAGCGCACTTCTTCTGAGGATTGGGCCGGAGAGCCAACCCAGAATGTATGAGAGGGAATCGTCTCTCCTTTCATCACAAGCGACAAGTCACCTACGTGAGCATCATTTCGCAATTCTGAGTCACACAAGACGATCGAATGCTTCCCTACTGACGCGCGATCGCCAACCTTAATCGGACCAACCTTGAGCACGCGGTCTTCGAATAGGTGGCCCTGCAGCGGAACGTTGGCGTTTATGGCGACATCCTCGCCGAGCCAAATGAGGTCGGTTTCGGTGAAGTAGGTTGATTGAATGAAAGCTCTTCTGCCTACCCGTGCACCCAAGAATCGCAGGACCGCATTCATGTAACTCGTGCCCACGAGCGGGTTTGCCATGATCGGGAACGCGAAGTCGTGAAGCGTCACAAAGTGAGTTTCTGATCTCCAGACGAACGGGCTCCATAGCGGCTCGATGCGGGGTTCATACTTGCCCACGAGCAACGTCTTCGAAACCCAGCACAGCAGGAGTGCCACAAATGCACCAAAGAGGTAAAGGAACGGGAGAGTGATCAGCGCTAATTCGAAAGAAGTTTGGTTCCAGATCTCATTGAATCCTTCGATGAGGATTGAGGCAATGAGAAGGAAGCCAAAACTCGGGAGGACAATTCGCAGTAGCTCGTGCATCAATCGATGGAGATATTGCTTTCGCCCCGGTCGATACGTTTTTCGAACGTCAAATTGACCTGAGACCTGTCGGCTCGGCATTTTGAAGGGGGGCGATCCTAACCACGCTTGATCTGGCGCAGATTCAAGCACCTCTTTGGGTGGGCATACGGAGAGAACGCCGAGGAGAAAATCAGGGGGAGTTTCCGAACCTTGGGGGATGACGGAGTCGTTGCCGAGGAACGTTTTACGTCCAAAGCGAGTGGGGCGGAGCGTGATCTCGTTGTTTCGTTTGACGGGCAAGCCGACGCTGCAGTCGCTTGCAAGGAAGCTCTCTTCTCCCATGTCCACCAAATCGTATGGCATTCCACGGGGGAACGCGATTTCACACCGATCTCCAACTTTCATGCCGAGGATTCGGCACCAAGGGCCAGCAAGAAGCGAGTCGTAAATCGCGACAGTCACCCGACTGAGCAGGTCGAGATGCTTGTCCGCGAACCACATCCGATAGGAATAAACACCGTTGAGTTTGTATGTGCCGGCCTTGAGGCGCCCCATCACAAGCCATTTGATAAGCGCGGTTTGGATGCATGCGAATAAGACCATTGCGATGGCATACAGTGGTTCCCAGAGGTACGCCACGAAGCCTTCGCTGTTGTTGTACAGCACATACGCGGTGATCACAAACGGCAGTGATTCGAGAACCGTGAGGAACAAAACGCCGATTCCCTGACTCATTCCAAAAAGGGTTTGAGTTCGTCTAGGCGCCTGAGCATTTGGGTCGTAAGGTGGGATTCTCCTTTCGGCGGCAGGTCGAGCTGGGCTACCTTCCCACTCCTCTCCTTCGGGCACCGTGACACCTGGTCCGACGTAAGTGACGTCGCGGAGGGCAGCGCCCTTTTCCATCACTCCTCCTCCGGCAACCCCAGACCTCAGCCCGATGAAGCAGCCTTCACCAATCACGACTTCTCGCAAAATGAGTTCGCCGTGCGCGATTTCGGCCGCTCGAAGCCAGGCGACGTCTTCAACGATGGTGTTATCACCGATGCTAATGAGCCCAGGACAGTCGAATTCAAGGGAGTCGAGAAGAACGTTCTTTCCAATCTTCGCCCCGAGCAGCCTCAGGTATAGGCTTGCGAATGGAGTTCCTGTAATGAACACCACCGGAGCATTGACCAACATGCGCTCGACAAACCACCATCTTAAGAAAACTGGTCCCCACAAGGGGTACCGGCCCGGCTTTAGCTTGCCACCGACAATCCATCGAGCGGCGATGGTGATGATCAACAGCACTGGAAGCGAAACAGCATAAAGGCCAAGACCGAGGAGAACAGAGCCCGTTTCGTTAAGGCCCTTATTGCTGAAGTAGATCGCGGCAATGATCGGTCCCAGCCAGAAAAATCCTTGCATTCCGTACATGAACAGGATCGCACCCGCCTGGATGTACTTGGCCCTGTTGTAGAGCTTATCGGACACCTTGTTGAAGTGGACTTCTTCGCGGGCAGGGCGCTGTTGTTGTTCGAGTACAGCGGCGAATCCACGTAACGTTGGGTTTTCGTAGATGTCTAGGACGGAAGCATGTATAAAACCGTGATCGTTTCGTAGGGTTGAAATGAACCTCGATGCAAGCAAAGAGTAGCCGCCGAGTTCGCGAAAGAAGTCATCGGTGGCAGAAATTTCGGTCTCAGGAAACAGGTCGCTCCAGATGCTGATGATGAGCTCTTCCGTCGGTGTCGTAGGAGGGAGAATTTCTCTTTCAAATCTGAAGGGGGCGCCACGGAGTTGATCGCAACTACGTCTATCAATTTTTCCGCTCGGTAGCGTTGGCAGCTTCGTGACCTCTTCGAAGCTCTGTGGGATCATGTAGCCCGGGAGCTTGGAGTGAAGGTGGCTAATAAATTCTGCGACTTCAAACCCGATATCTTCGCGAAGCACGAGCAATGCGGCAAGCCGAATGTCTCGATCATCTATTTTGCGCGCGACAACGACCGCTGTCTTGACGGCAGGGCTGGCCACGAGGACGCTCTCGATCTCTGAGAGTTCGATGCGATGGCCGCGAATTTTGATTTGAGTATCGATGCGACCGAGCCAAATAATCCTTCCGCTCTCGTCACGTCGAACAAGGTCGCCCGTCCGATAGAGCGTTTCGTTGTGATGCCCGGTTGAAGAGTGCGGGTTCTTTAAGAACCGCGTCGAACTGAGATCATCTCGGCGATAGTAGCCCGTTGCAACTCCAACTCCAGCAATCGCGAGTTCGCCTTCCTCGACTTCATTGAGGTTCTCGTCGACGATAAGGCACTGATAATTCGGAAGTGGCAAGCCGATAGTGATCGGTTGGTTCGGTTCACAGATTCCAAAGGTAGCGCCGACCGTTGCTTCTGTCGGACCGTAGGTGTTGATGATGGTTCGACCGGGTCGAGCCCACCGAGATACCATCGCAGGCGGACAGCTTTCTGCCCCGAACAGAATCCGCCGAAGTGATGGCACCTCGCCTTCCACCATCGAGAGCAGGGTGGGAGCACACGAAATGATCGTGACTTTGAAGTCGTTGAGGAAGGTGAGAAGATCAAGGCCTGAATGAACCTCTTTCGTGGTCGCAACGACAAGGGTAGCGCCGGCAAGAAATGTTGGCCAGACCTCCTCGTGGTGCCCGTCGCTGCTCGGCGAGAACCCTTGAAACACACGATCCTCGGGCTGAACGCAGATGCATGTGAGTTGATCTCCTTTGACGAAGTTCTGCAGGCTCCAGTGGCGGATCGGGACACCTTTCGGACGCCCTGTGGTTCCAGACGTAAAGATGATGTAGGCGAGGTCTGCACCCACGATCGCGGGTTGAATTGGCGTTTCCGGTTCTCGGGTCGAAAGTTCGAGGAGTTCGTCTAGACTGAGGTGCTCGTCATTGCTCGGTTGCTCGGTGACAACGACCTTAGGCTGGGCATCTTCCAGGCATTCAAGAATTCGAGTTTTTGGGGATTCGCTATCAAGCGGTACGTAGGCCGCACCCACCTTTAGAATAGCGACGAGAAGCAAGATTGCTTTTGGGCCGCGGGGAAGCACAAATGCAACTCGATCGCCGGTCTCCACGCCTTTTCGCTGGAGGGAATGCGAGATTTGGTTTGTTCTGGCCTCAAGCTCTCGGTAGGTGAGTTTCAGCTCATGGCTATCGATAGCGAGCTTTTCTGGAGTTTCCCGAGCCCATTTTCTGATGGGATCTGTGACGAAGCCTTTTAAGAGACTTGGATCAAACCAAGAGTCTGAAGGGTCTTCAATTGTCAAGGGAGGACTTTGCATTTGCCTGTCCCCCGCTCTGGGGACGTTCCGATTAATAGACTGAATCTACCCGAGAAGAATAACCCTTCGTCGGGTCTTGACA
>JBBRHU010000256.1:0-5244 GCA_038222255.1 Fimbriimonadales bacterium
GGCGTCAATTTGGCGATTGAATCTTGATTCAGAGCTCGTATTTTCCGGCGATGCCGGCACGACGGAGGCAAGTAGATCGTCTCGGCGGCAAGGTGTGGAAGGATCGATCCGCTACCGTGTGTCGCCAAGGCTGGTCCTAGATCTGGAAGGCGCAATGTCCCGCGCGCGGTTCACTCACAACCCTAACCTTGGAGACTTCATCCCGGGGTCGGTCGGGCGGGTAATATCGGAGAGCGCGACATTCGTTTTAGCGCCACGGTGGGCTGCCAGCGTCGGCGTGCGACACCTTGGACCACGCCCACTGGACGAAAGCGGCTCGGTGTGGTCACGTCAATCGACGCTCGCAAATTCACAGGTCACATGGCAATGGACAAGCGCTACCCGCTTCTCACTAGAGCTATTCAACATATTCAACAACAGGGTTAGCGATATCGAGTATTTTTATGCGTCGCGCCTTCGGGGCGAATCCATCGCGGTTGAGGATGTCCATTTACACCCCGCCCTGCCGCGCAATGGCAGGCTTTCGATCAGGATTCAGTTCTGATCGACGTCAGTGTCGCGTAAGTGCAAGGATTCGGCCCAATTCCTCCGGAGAATTCCAGTCGCGCCTGAAAACATACCGCGGCAAATCCCATCGCTGCGAATCGCGATGAAGTGGCTCGGCTTTGTCGGCAAGCGCAGCCTTCAGTCCGATGGCGGCCGCTCGCCGAGGAAGATAATCCTCAACCAAGAACGCATTCGACTTGCCATACGGATAAGCGAAAAGCGATGTTGCGGGATTCTTTGCAAATTTCATTAAATGGCGTGTGGCCGTGGCGATCTGGAAATCTGCCAGATCATCGGACACGATCGAATCAAATGTACCCCGCACGACTGCAGGAAAATCTCCCGCCGGCAAGGTGTCGTGATTATGATCCCAGCTGTGGCTGCCGATCTCGATGAGCCCGGAATCGAGCGCGGGCTTCCACCAGTCATCGTTCCACCAACGCTTTCCAATCAGACAAGTCTCGTCGAGTCGTGCGCGTGCCGTAGGAGAAACGATGACAAAACTCGTGATGGAGAGCTCGGGCTGACTGAGCCTATGCTTGCCGGACCGGAAGTCTCGTAGAATATTGAGGATGCTGCGCTGGGGCCCCGCGACCGGATGCGGAAGATCATGGTAGTCAAAATCGGTGCCATCGTCGCATGTTATCGCGACCGTAGGTTGCAACGAAAGGTCGTCGGACGCTGTGAGCCAAAGGTCAACGATTTTCGCCAGCGGGACGATTCGGATCCCATTTAGCGTAATCTGCTCCAGATCCTCCGCCAGTGCTGTCAGATCGTTGTCCCGGTAGTCGTTCCCACGAATGTCGGCGGAATGATAGGTGAGAATTGGGATTTTCATCATTCAAGATATTTGACATCTTCAAGGCGAAGAACGCCCGGCTGCCATTCGACGTCGAGGAGATCGAACGACCCGACAGCGGCACTACTACTCTCTTTGAGCACGCTTTCAAGTCGGCACCCCCGACAGATCCCCGCCACTTCGTTGCTGCCCTGCGTGAGGATAATCCCTGCAAGTCGCGCCATATAGCGGGTTACATTCATTTTACCCAGTTCGAAGAGGGGGTGTTCCTATGTGGAGGGCTCTGCGTTGATGCGCGAACGTACAAGACGCTCAGCCCCCAACAGCGAGCAGCGGTCGCCGCGCATGGCTCACTTTCACGATGGTTGAGTGATACGTCCATCGCCGCCCTTGGCCCCAAGAAGGCGATATTCGCGTATACGGGGGACACACGTAGTCGCCGCGATGCATTCGCTCTCGGTTTCGTGGCCACCGACGCCCCGTTTCTTCTAGTTCAGTGGCATGAGGCCCTTTCACCCGAATTTCGGAGAGCTTTGGTCGCGAGAGTCGATGCCCTTGGCCCGTTCTAGTTCGTTCTGGCGCGGCCTCTCGGTCTGGGCTGGCGCGTTAATGATCAGCACTGCACAAGGTGCAGCGCCGACGCCGCGAGTTTATAACTATGGCGCTTCTCCCGATGAGCGGGCCCCCGATGTGGAGGTGGTAGCCATAAACGGCGCGACGACAATGCTTTCCGCGTTACGCGGTTCACGAGGAACAGTGTTAGTAATCTGGGACCAGGAGTGCCCGGTTTCGCAGAGATACCTTCCGCGTGTTCTCGACTTCGCCCGAAAGTATCGCAACAGGGGCTATACATTCGTTCTCGTCGATGTCACCCCGCACGCGATCGATGAAGCGCGAAAGGTCGCGCGGCAGCATAGCGGAGTACGCACGGTTCTCGATCCGAACCAAGCTTTGGTAGCTGCGCTAAGGGCCACGTCCACAGCGGAATCGTTTCTCCTGGATTCTCGAGGGACACTGAAGTACCGCGGCGCCATTGACGATCAATACGGAATCAGTCATCAACGAGCAAGCGTGCGCTTCCCTTGGTTGACCGACGCCATGGACAGGATCGAACGTGGCGAAGAACCCCTGGTCAAGCGTACCGACGTGTCGGGTTGTATCCTCAGCGTTGGGAGCGATCTACCGACAGCGACGCTCCCAGTCACGTATCACAACAGGATCAGCCGTATCCTCCAATCAAAGTGCCAGGTTTGTCATCGAGTTGGCGGATTGGGGCCCATGCCGTTGGAGACCTATGAGCAAGTAGTGGCTAGGCGGGCGATTATCGAATACATGGTCGGCAGCGATCGCATGCCTCCATGGTCGGCGCAGCGCGATGTGGGGGAGTGGGCGAACGACCGCAGCCTGGCTTCGGCGGAGAAGGCGGACCTGCTGCAATGGTTCAAGACTGGCGCGACCGTGGGGGATAAGCGGGACGCTCCCGCACCTTACCGCTTCTCACGTGCGTGGAACATCGGGCAGCCGGACGCAGTGGTCAGGATCCCGGAGCCGATTACCGTTCCGGCCCAAGGTGTCGTCGCTTACAAGTACGTTTACATTCAGACCCATTTCTCCGAGGACAAATGGGTGACAGCCGTCGAGATCCGGCCTACTCAACCCAGAGTCGTTCATCACGTCATCGCTTTGATCGAAGAGCCGGGACGAAGGATTCTGACGCCAGACCAAAAAGCGGCCTTGGCCCCCGGGGTGCCGGTGCCAGCCGAGCCGCAAGATACGGCCAACGGATTCTTTGCCATCACCGTGCCAGGATCTCTTGGAATTAAGTACCCCCCAGGCACAGGCAAGAGGCTGCCCAAAGGGGCGTGGCTCAAGTTCGAGATTCACTACCAACCGAACGGCGCGAAGGTTGTAGATCGCACCGAAATTGGCTTCACATTCTCACGGCAGCCCTTACGTGAAGTGGAGAGCCACTCAGCGCCCAACGCCAGCTTTGTGATCCCCCCCAACAATCCTCATTACGAGGTAAAGGCGAGCTACGAATTTCGCGAGGAAGGCAGGCTGCTTTCGCTCTTTCCTCACATGCATCTGCGCGGTTCGGCATTTCGCTACGATCTCAAGTACCCCGACGGCAGGACTGTGCAACTCTTGCGCGTGCCCAAGTTCGACTTCAATTGGCAGTCCTATTACGAATTTCGCGAGCCCTTCGAAGTGCCGGCTGGAGCAAAGCTGCTTGCGACGGCCTGGTACGACAATAGCAAGAACAATCCGTGGAACCCTGACCCTTCGCGTGAGGTCAGATGGGGTCCTCAAACGTATGAGGAAATGATGATCGGCTATTTTGATTTTTTGCCTGGACCGATCAAGTAGAGCTCTCGGACGCTTCGGCCTTGGACGTGGAGGGGATGGAACCCTCCGTGCCCAGCTCGGGCGGTGGCGAAGGTCGTGTCCCGAGGCCTGCTACCCGTCGAGGTGGGATTGGGCTCACGTGGTGAGTGAGGGCGAGCGATATCATGGGCGGCTATGCCGACGCTCTAGCTCTACCCATTTAGCTTCTACGACCTCATCCGTCGTCGATGGATTCGCGCGCGCTACGTGTGCGAGTTCGACGAGATCGCGCGGTTGGCGCCTGATGGGCGCGGGCATCGATCTATCCGTCCTCGACCTCGCGTAGGTCACCTTGGCGGAACTGGAGTCGCAGCGCAACGAGCGGCGCTAGCGAGTCGAGGAGAACAAGCCGCTTTTTTTCGTGCCAACCGGTGTCATTTGGTGAGCCAGCGAAGATTTATTCTGTCCCACAACTTGTCCACAGCTTTACATATTGTGTGGGGTAGAACTGGGTGCTACCGTCGCCAAGGTATGAATCGGAGGCTTCAATGAGCGACGACCAATCCCATCTCGACTCACAGTACTTCATCGATGAATCGATCTACAACTGTCCCTTTTGTAATCGACGCCACGTTACGTACTCCAACCTCGGGTACAGCTCGTTTGATTGGTCGAAAGAAAAGCGATGCTATGTATGGATGGTCAGATGCAATAGCTGCGACAAGACTTCGATGCACCTTACGTTCAACGCGATAGGGGGTAAGGATAGGTTTGGACAGCTTGGGTTTAGTGGGAAGGTCGAGTTAGATAAGGCCTTCTTTTACTCGGTCCCCACATCCTTTTTCGTGATCGACAGTAGAGTCCCTCGGGTTCTGCGCGAACTCATCACCGAGGCTGAGGGGTGCGCCAAGATGAACTACCTAACCGGCGCTTCGGCTTGCACGCGAAAGGCGATCTACGAGTTCCTGGCGCTGAACAGTGCAGAGGGGCTGCATTACGACGATAAGATCGCTTCAGTTAGGGCGAAGTTTCCTTCTGTTGATACGGAACTCTTTGAGATCCTTGGCCACATCAAGGATATGACTAGCGATCAAGTCCACGAGCAAAGCTGGCCCTCATGGGATAGCAACCATCTGTATCTGAATCTCGGCGCTTTGAAGACGGTTCTTCACGAGATATACGTTGTGCCTGACGACAAGAAATCGCGGCTTTTGGCGGTGCGCGCCCTTCGCGACGAGCTTGCTAGCGCGGGCAATGCCGAAGTGGCTCAAGCAAAGACCGCTTCAGAGCCGAAAGAGTAGTCATCCGCCTACAGCCAGAAATCTTCGGCCTTTTGGTGGTAAACATCCCCCAAAGCCACGCCACGGGAGGACCGTACCAGTACGGCGGGATACGGGTGAAATCCGCTTAGTCAAAACCCCTGGCAGAAAATGAAAACCCCGCCGAAGCGGGGCATTTGCTACAGAGCTTCCCTCAGCAGTTCTCCCACTTATCGCACTGTTCCAAGCGCATGAGCCCGCGGCAATCCGTCATGAGGCGTTGCAGCAGCTGTTCCACGCTCACAGCGTCACAGT
>JBBRHU010000257.1:0-5236 GCA_038222255.1 Fimbriimonadales bacterium
GGATAGACTCAGCTTCAACTCATGGATCGTGTCGCCCTTGCAGCTTATAACAATGCACGTTGGTGTGATGCCGCGTGTAGAGCACACGGTAACCAAACGCGGTTCACCGAAACGTTGTGGATCTGTGAAGGAGTTCCACCACGCTTCTACCCCTCGGCCGTAACCCTCACTCCCGAGGCGATAGTCGGGACAGATATCGCTGCTTTCAAGGATTCATTCGGTTGTGTTGACGGGGCCGAGTTAGGGTTTCAAAAACTGTTCGAGGCATCGTGGATTTGGCACGATGGTGTTGCTGGCGAACCCAGATTTGATTGGCGAAGAATCCAGACCGACGACGCATTATTATCGTGGGAATCCGGCTGGGCAAATAGCGATCCCGGTGCGGCAAGTGCGCCGAGGCAGTTTCCCCCCTCCCTCATGGAAGACCGAGACATTTCCTTCTTCTCGGCCTACGACAAGAACGAGATGATCGCTGGCTTCGCGCTCAGCCTAACGGACTCCGTAGTCGGCATCTCGAACCTTTTCTGCCTCAACCAGCAGATCGCCGACATCTGGTTAGACGCAGTTCGACTTATTAGTGGGCTGCTCCCGGAAACCCCGATTGTTGGCTACGAAAACGGAGAATTCTTGGAGTGCGCGATCGGTGCGGGGTTTCAGACCTGCGGCCAGCTAAGAGTCTGGGTTCGCTGATTGAGTAGTTACACTTGCTACTACTACAGTTTGGCTTTCCCTTGAACTCAAGAATCGACATACTGGGTAAGTTATCTCGGAGAGGCTATGGAACAAGGACTAGGAACGAAGGAATCGCCGTGGGTTTTGAAAACTCCAAGTGGGTCGAGCGAATACACAGTCTATCGAGACGAAACAACGGAGCCGCCTTCCTTGGTTTGCCAGGTCGGAACTACTAAGCTAAGTTATCAGTTGCGATGCATTGAGGACCTTCATGCGATGTTAAAAGAGCGTGGAGATTGGATGTTGCTCGGTAGTGCAGATGAGCAGAAGCCTGCAAAAGAAGATTCGGTTGAGGCCTGGGGCCGGTCGGAGACAAACCCTGTTGGCGGATGGTACGGGTTGCGGAAAGGCTATCGCGGTCGATTCGGCATGTACGTGCCGCCCGTCTTGAAACTCCTCGGACTAGCTGAAGTCGAAGAGTTGCCAAAGAATAATCGAATGCGAGCAATCTAAGCGGCTACGAAAGGAGCCGTTTGTCTGTCGCGCTGAGGGCACCCGAAGGACACTGCACCACCTTTACGAGCACATCGTCGGGTGGGAGCGCGTCAACCGCAATCCAGGGATGATTTTGAAGATTAAACACTTCAGGCAATCCACGTACACAATTCCCGCAGTGGATGCACTTCGAGCTATCCCAGTGCACGATGATGTCGGCTGACTCGTAGTCCCGTTTCACGTCTCTCTTGTTCATCTAGACTTCACCACGATTTCGACACGATACCGAACTCTCGCTCTCTGGTAAAGTCCGGGAGTCAGATACGGAGTACGAGATGTCAGAGCCGATTTCAAGAAGATCTTTCAACAAGTTGTTTACAGGAGCTGCGATCACTGGCGCAAGCGCGCTTGCGTTTGGACAACAAACGAAGCCGACTCCCGCTCAACTCACTCCAGTAGAAGCGCCCCTTGTCCGCGACTATCCGGAACCAGGATTCAAACCGTCATATCGAAAGCCGCAGCTGAATCGATCAATGATCGCAGATTTCATCATCTACGCTCACTCCGATATCGACATGACGAAAAAGCTCCTCGACAAGGAGCCCATGCTGATCAATTCGTTCATGGATTGGGGGGCTGGCGACTGGGAATCGGCGCTCGGCGGTGCTTCGCACATGGGCAGAAACGATATCGTTGAGGTCTTACTTGCCAGGGGAGCACGGATCGACATTTTCTGCGCAACGATGATGGGTCAGTTTGATGCGGTTAAGTCCTTCCTAACGCTCCAGCCGAAGCTGATCGACGCGCGCGGACCCCACGGATTCACCTTGCACTTCCACGCACAACTTGCTGGAAAAGAAGCAGACCGAATGGTCGAATACCTACAATCAATCAAGAAGATCGAACTCAAGCCCAACCCATTCGTTAAGAAGGGCGGCGGCTAGCCACCCGTCACAACCGGACATCCCCACCCATCAAACGCACCACCTGCGGCAACCGCGAGGTCTTCGACCTGAATGCTGAGGGTGGTGATCGTCGGTTCGTCGACCGGAGTCACCAACTGTAGGTCGCACCAAAAGTCGTCTTCAGCTTCTTTGTGGATTGCTTCCGTCCCTCGGGTGAAGCCTTGAGCAACCATTGCCTCAGCGAAACGGGATGCAGCATCGGCTGTTCGAAACCGCGCCGTGAAGTCCACTGGTCGAGGAATTGTTGCGACGTTGCCCGATTCCTTAAGCTGGTCGTGCAGATCCTGTTGTCCGCTACTCACTCGTTCCCGGCGAGTAGGGACAAGTTCTGCTTCGTGCCATTCCCAGCGCTCGTCAAACCGTCTGAAGAGTTGGACTGTCTCTTTTCGCAGCAGCCCCAGCTTCACCGTGATCTCTGTTGGTCCAGGCTGCGAGCCTCGAAAAACCACAAGGAACCGTCCGTCTCCCAAGATGTGACCGAAGTGCACAAAACCCTGGCCTGCCAATGCCTCGTCTAATCGATCTTCCAGTGAAATTAAATGCTTGTAATCTTTTGAGTCGGGAAATCCACTTGGCGTCGGCTGATATTGGAGGCTCGTCGCCAACACGTGGCCCAGCGATGGATGGTCATCCTGCGATCCTTCCCTGCACATGTACGAGATCACTCCTTGAACCCCGTCACGCGTGTAGTGAAAATATCTAGGCTCGGACATGGACAGGAACTTACTCTAGCTTTCTCGGAAATTTCCACGTTCGAGCAGTCAACGAAAATCACTTTCATTCAATTCGAGTAACCTGAGACGTGAAACGTCCTTCCAAGAAAGATATTCAAGCCGCCGTCAGCAAGCTGAAGGACAAGTCCTCCGGCCCTGCAGGCAAAATCGAGCTCAACGCGGGAAAAACGGATTCTGCGAAATCTAGCGTTCGAATTCGCAAGCAAGGAGTTTAACCATGGGCGACCGCAAACCTAAGAAAAACTCCTCCGGCAACAGCGATTCCCATAAGGCGAAGCTCACGAAAGATGGTTCCGCGCGTCCTCCGAGCGTTCCTCGCCCTGACGACAAGAAGAAGAAGTAGTAAGCCGCTGGCTATGCTAATTTGAAGCATAGTGAACGGTTGCCACACTGTTTTCTTAGGGATTGCTGGCGGTTCGGGGTCAGGCAAAACTTTTCTCGCCCGACGAGTTTGCGAACTCGCCGGAGGCGAGAACGTAGCGCAAATCTCGATGGATCAATACTTTCGATCCACCACAGACTGTGATTCCAAGAACCTCAACTTCGACCACCCGAACCACATCGACCTTGCGTTACTTGGGATCCACCTCAGCGAGCTCCGAGCTGGTCGTGCCATCAAGGCCCCGACATACGACTTCGTGCGACGTCAACAAGTCTTGGACGTCATCGAAATTCAGCCTCGCCCAGTCATCATCGTCGAGGGCCTGTTCGTGCTCTCGACACCGGTGCTCGATTGCCTCGACATGACCTGCTTCCTCGACGTCGCCGATGACCAGCGACTTCTTGGTCGAATCTTGCGCGATCTCAAGGAACGTGCGGATTCGATTGAGCAGATCGTAGATCGCTACCAAAGATTCGTCCGACCAAGCTATCACGTGTTTGTCGCACCATCGCGTCAGAACGCAGACGTCGTCGTGGATTTCACGTATCGCCGTGCGCTCTTCACTCGGCTCTTGGCTCACATCGTGCAAGATTACGCCCACGGTACAGTTGACCTCGTCACACTGCTGAAGGAGCTGAAGGGCGAGAGCTACACTCTTGGATACCGGGCTGACGAAAGCATCATGCCGATAGGGATCGATATCCGTCGGCTCGCGGAGGCTTATCCCGAATACGCCTTTCCGGGCGCGAGCCCTCCGATGCAGGAAGAGCCTCGCCTTTTCCTGAATTCGCCTTCCACGTCTAACCAAACCGAATAGGCCATTTGATTGACACTTCGTTAGTGGCCAAGCCAATGGTCCCTTCGCTCTTTGCACTGTCAGCGAAGTCTCATACAATGCCGTAACTTTCCCAGCTAACGGGAGGGCCACAAACTTCAAAAATGTGAATTGTATGAGACGCTACCTGCTGACTTCTTCGTCTCTTTTGCTTGCTGCCACCATCCTTTCTGGTTGCGGCGGGAGCAGTGCTCCATTAGCCCCTGCCGCCCTTCAATCTGGTGAACAAGCGCCACTACAAGGCCGCACGTGGCGTGACGACGTTTCGATTCTTGAACCCAACAGTTCTTGGATGCGAGCTGACGGTTACGCCCACACCAACCACCTCATTAACCTCGATGAGAGTATTGGAAACAGTAAAGCCAACCCGGGCGGTTACTCTCCCACCCAAGTCCGAAGCGGGTACGGCGTCCCCAATAGCTCTGGTGGAGGAACGATAGTTGTCGTGATCGCCTACCACAACCCCTACGCACTCGCGGACTTCAACACGTTCTCCGCTCAGTTTGGATTGCCGCAAGAGGCTTCAAAAGACGTAACCCTTGCGACAAACAAGACTCTCCAGATTGTCTATGCCGCTGGCAAGCAACCCGCCGTCGATTCCGGCTGGAGCCAAGAATCTGCTCTTGACATTCAGTGGGCTCATGCCATGGCTCCAAACGCAAAGATTGTGCTTCTCGAGGCAGCATCAGCTAGCGGCACAGCACTCTACTCCGCCGACAAGCTCGCGGCGACCATCCCGGGAGTCAAGCAGATCTCGAACAGTTGGGGCGGAAATGAGTATTCGAGTGAAGCCAACGACGACACATATTTCAAAGCGACAAACGCGGTCTACTTCTTCTCATCGGGAGACACCGGTGGTGTGCGTTGCTATCCCGCGACATCGCCGAATGTAGTCTCAGTCGGAGGAACCTCGCTGGCTCTAAACTCGAGCGGAGCTCGAACGGGTGAAACCGTTTGGAGTGGCGCCGGCTGCGGTCCAAGCGCCTATGAAGCTCGCCCAGCGTATCAAAACGTTGTGAGTGGAATCGTTGGTACTAAGCGTGGAGCTGCCGACATTTCGGCTGTCGCCGATCCTAAGACGGGTGTCGCCGTTCGATGGAATGGTGGCTGGTATGTCTTTGGAGGAACAAGTGTCGCGTGTCCCATCGTCGCC
>JBBRHU010000258.1:0-5220 GCA_038222255.1 Fimbriimonadales bacterium
GGGCCTTGCACAATAACTTTCGCTCAAACTCCAGGTGCTTCTCCTCGAATAGCGGCCTCGATTGCTGCAATGTCGATCTTCTTCATCCCCATCATCGCGTCGAAAGCGCGTTTGGCGAGGTCGGTGTCGGTGTTTGTCACGGCCTGAATCAGCACGAGAGGGCTGATCTGCCACGAGAGTCCCCATTTATCCTTGCACCATCCGCAGACGCTCTCTTCCCCGCCGTGACCGACAATCGCATCCCAGTATCGGTCTGTTTCAGCCTGGTCGGTGGTGGAGACTTGGAATGAAAAGGCTTCACTTTGCTTGAACACTGGGCCACCATTGAGCCCGATGCAGGGAATTCCCATCACGCGAAATTCGACGGTTAAAACGTCTCCCTTCTTTCCACCTGGGAAGTCACCTGGCGCGCGGTGAACCGCGCCGACGGACGAATCGGGAAAGGTCTTTGCGTAAAACTGGGCAGCTTCCTCGGCGCCCCCTTCAAACCAGAGACAAATCGTGTTCTTTGCGTGTTGTTCCATTTGACCTCTATACCTGACTCATCCCTTGCAACAGCCTCGATGGCAGCCATCCACACAACTTGGCTCTTGGCAATGAATGTGATCTTCAAATCATCAGGCCGAGTTGGATGTCGAAATGCGGTAAGGCCAGAAGCCTGGGTTCGATGCGTTCGACGATCAAGGGAGTTCCTCTGCCAGTGTTTCAGCGGAGCCTTTTTCGCTGGAGTTGGCTATGGCTTCATCGGACTTCTGCACTCCACGTGATCATCTTCGGGTCCCTCGTTGCGAGATGCCGTCGAGAGCAGCATTTGCAGCTATCAAAAGGGCGTAACATTAAGATTCTGAGACTTCAAAGATGATCGCTTCCCTTGCCACCTTCCTCCTGCTCCACCGAACCGCTCCGCTTTCACTTCAAACTTCGTTCCAGAATCCGCCCGCCTGGGCTCGGCCACATACTTGGTGGCATTGGATGGACGGAAACATTTCGAAGAGCGGAATCACCGCTGACCTCGAATCGATGAAAGAGGCCGGCATCGGAGGCGCTCAAATCTTCGATGTCGGTCAAGGAGTGCCCGCCGGAAAAGTGGTCTACAACTCTCCTGAATGGCGCGACCTGATGACGTTCGCCATGGCAGAAGCAAAGCGGTTGGGGCTAGACATGACGATGCACAACTGCGCCGGTTGGTCATCGAGCGGCGGTCCATGGGTTAAGCCTGACGACGCAATGAAAAAGGTTGTGTGGAGCGTAACAGAATTTTCTGGCCAAGGCAGACCATCGAATACTCTGCCGAAGCCACAGCTAGTCCGAGGATACTTCCGCGATATCGCCGCAATTGCGTTCCCAACCCCCACTTCCGGCGTGAACAAACCGTCCCAACTCCGATCTCGATTGACCGGGCTTGACTCGAACCCGGGAAGCGTTAGTGCGCTTGACTGGCCGACAATCCCCGCCGGAAAGGCGATTATCGCCACCGTCAATAGCGAGGGTCAGTTCGACAAGGAGCTACCCGAAGGGAATTGGACAATTATTAGGATGGGCTACACGCTCACCGGCGCTCAAAACGTCGCCACGCGCCAAAGCGGGCTCGGCCTCGAGGTCGATAAGTTGAGTTCAGACTCGCTTGATCGATTCTTTGAAGGTGGTCTCACCCCCTTGTTCGACCGAATGGGACCACTGGTGGGCGGCGCTTTCGCGACGGTGTTAATCGACAGCTACGAGACCGGCTACAACAACTGGACGCCGAAGATCCTTGCAGAATTCAAGGCTCGACGTGGTTATGATGCTACGCCATACCTCCCCGCGATCGCCGGATACAAAGTCGGAAGTGATGCGCGCACTCTCGGATTCTTGTTTGACTATCGGCGTACGATCGCTGAGCTCTGGGCTCAGAACTACAGCGGGCACTTTGCAAAGCGCCTTCAAGCCCGAGGACTGAAGCTCGCGATTGAACCCTATGGCAACGGAAATTTTGACCCGTTCACCTACGCGAAGCCCGCGGGATTGATCATGGGCGAATACTGGGTTGGCGACACAAATATCAATGGGAGCGTCAAGGAGGCGGCCTCCGTGGCGCACGTCTACGGCCATAGCGTCGTCGGTGCGGAGGCTCTGACCGCTTCGCCAGACCAAGCGGGTTTCCGAAATCAGCCGAAGCAATGGAAGCAATTTGCCGACCACGCCTATGCGCTCGGGATCAACCGCATCATCTATCACCGGTTTGCCCACCAGCCCTTCGCTAAGAACGTTCTCCCCGGCATGACGATGGGGCCGTGGGGTTCGCATGTTGATCGAACGAACACGTTCTGGTCATACATGTCTGAGTGGGATCGCTACCTTTCTCGATGTCAATACATGCTCCAGAGCGGCACCTTCGTCGCCGACATCTGCCTCTTTCCTGGCGAGGATGCACCGCAGAGCATGTCGGGTGAAGGTGCGAACCTGCCCGAAATCCCAGAAGGCTTCGACTTTGACTTCTGTGGGACTGACCCCTTGATGAGTTTGACGGTGAAGAGCGGCCGATTGATGCTACCGAGCGGGGGATCCTATCGAGTCCTTGCCCTTCCGAACACCGACAAGATGACAATCCCCCTCGCGAGAAAGGTTCGTGATCTTGTTCGTGCAGGTGCGATCGTTGTCGGGCCAAAACCGACTTCGTCACCAAGTCTCGCCGAATCAGGAAACCCCGAGCTCGTGAGAATCGCGGACGAAGTCTGGGGGACAAACACTGCTGGACCTGGTTCACGGAACGTCGGCAAAGGTCGAATCTACTGGGGTGTGACCTTACAGCGCGTATTGGCCGAGCTCAAAGAAACACAAGACTTCTCCGCTTCCGCGAAGAGGGTAACGAGCATCCACCGGCGCATTGGTGACGTTGACAGCTACTTCGTCGCGGCAGCGCAGTCTGTTCCGCGGACGATAATGTGTAACTTCCGTGTGACCGACAAAGTGCCCGAGCTGTGGCACCCAGAGTCTGGTCTTATAGAAGATGCCGCTGTCTACCAAGTCACTAAGACTGGGGTTCGGATCCCAATTTCACTTGATTCTGATGGATCAGTTTTCGTCGTCTTCCGTCGTCCGCTTTTGAAGTCGACAGCGCCGACTGGAGTGAGCGCCCAAGTAAAGCCAATCGGATCAAAACCGCTTTCTACGCTTAGGGTGATTCGAGCCGAATATGGAGTCCTGAACCAACCCGACAAGGTCGCCGATGTCACTGCGCAAGTCGCAGCAGGTTCCGACGGGCACAACCTTCAAATCAATGCGAGCAATGCCGATCTTGGTGGAGACCCGGCCGTCAATCTGGTCAAGGAACTACGCGTGACCTATGAAATTGATGGACAACGAAGGACGGTTACGGTCAAAGAGAACCAACTAATCTCAGTCGGGAACATCGCCGACGCCGGAACGCCTCCGACTTATCAGATCAACACTCGCAGCCTCCTCCTTTGGCAAAACGGCAACTTCCGCGTTACGTGGCCGACGGGTCGCCAGAAGAACTTCACCGCAAACGACGTGGCTGCGCCGACGACGGTGAAGGGTCCATGGACTGTGAAGTTCCCTGCTGGCTGGGATACGCCTTCCTCTGTCACTTTTGAAACCCTGAAATCTTGGACCGACTCATCTGACTTCGGAGTCAAGCACTTTTCTGGAAGTGTCGTCTATTCGAAGACTCTTCAGGTTCCATCGCCCTTGAAAGGCTCGAATCGCAAGCTCTACCTTGACCTTGGCGACGTACGAGACTTTGCGCGGGTTCGACTGAACGGCAAGTTGATTTCGACGATGTACAAAGCGCCCTACCGCGTAGACATTACCGACGTTGCTCGGACGGGCGCCAACGACCTCAAGGTCGAAGTGACCAACCTCTGGGTAAACCGACTGATCGGAGACGAGCAGTTCCCCGATGATATGGGCTGGGCCGGAGATCATCTCAATAAGTGGCCCGACTGGTTTGTCAAAGGACAACCTCGACCCGAGCCGCGTCGAAAGACGTTCACGACTTGGCGACATAACACCAAAGACACTCCGCTCCTCCCTTCGGGAATTTTGGGGCCGGTGGTCTTGAGGTCAGTTAAGGTCGTGCCTTTAGGACGCTGACGAATTTGGAGCCGACACAATTTGACTCGCTAATTGGTCGGCTCCAAAGCCTTCTTGACAGAACGTCTGGGCGGATCGTCGTTGCCCTCGCGGGGATTCCAGGTTCGGGAAAGACCACGCTGGCGCGTACGATTGAGGAGCAGTTTAATCTGCGCTTCGGCTCGGAGACTATGGTTGCGCTGGGAATGGATGGTTTTCACCTGTCCCGAAAAGAGCTGTTGGAGTTCCCGAATCCAACCGAGGCATTCGCCAGACGAGGAGCACCTTGGACATTTTCTCCTGAGCGACTCCGACAGCGGATCTCCCAGATTCGAAGTTCATACGGGATTGAAGGGGTCTCCTGGCCAGGATTCGAGCACGATGTGGGCGACCCCGTTGAAGACGCGCGAGTGATTTCCCCAGTTACACGCTTGGTGCTTATCGAAGGGCTCTATCTGCTGTACGACAAAGATGGATGGGGCGAAGTTCGAGATCAATTTGACGAAACTTGGTTTCTCGACGTTCCGCTTAACATGGCAATGAGCCGACTCCTAGACCGGCACATGCGAGCCTGGCAACTCTCCCGTGAAGAGGTAGCCCTCAGGATCCAGAGCAACGACCTTTTGAACGCGAACATCGTCGTGGAAAGCAAATGTCGAGCCGATTTCTTGATCAATCAGCACCCTGAGTGCTAGTCTATAGCAATGATCAATATCGCTCTTGCAACTGCGCTGATCCTCGGCCAAACCAGACTCAAAGACGTCGTTGTAGTCGACAAGTCGACTACAACGGTGACCTTGGCAGTGAAGCAACGACTGGTGGTCAGCGTGTTTGAAAATGCATCGACAGGGGCAAGCTGGTCGGTGAAACCGGGCTATTCGAAAATCTTGAAGTTGCTCGGACGTGCCGACGTTAACCCGCCGGCGAAGCCTTCCGACAAGCCGAAGGTGGGGCAAGGCAAGCTAGTCTCATACACCTTTGAGGCGATCAAAAAGGGAAAGGCTGACCTCAACCTCGTCTATGGAAGTTGCTTGGAGATGAAGAGCGGAAAGAAGCCCTGGGATACTCGCGCACTTTAAGTCACGGTCAAGTGACGTATCCCCTTCTGAGTACATCAAACTCACCACTCCGGCCGTCGAGTTCAGG